>JAIRWE010000063.1 GCA_031253365.1 Oscillospiraceae bacterium
AAAAAAAAAAAAAAAAAAAAAAAAAAAAAAAAAAAAAAAACGCCCGACGAACAGTCGGGCGTTTTGCTGTTACAGCCATTTCACCGTTCGGCGCGCCTGCTTGCGCCGTCTTCGATAACCTCGCGCTTCTCGTCGCTGTCGCCGAAAAAATGCTCAAACTCCTCGTCTTCGACAGCCGTGTCATAATCGTCGAAGTCCACTTCGTTCCCTGCCAGCCTTTTCTTAATAAACAACGCGGCGAAAACCGCGCCGCCGATTAACGCCAAAACACCTACAAATAAAATCCCCAGCCCTTTGTTCATATTTTCCACCTTCCTTGCACGATTCTTTAAGCAACCCTTACCGACATACTACATTATATTATAAACACGCGGATATTTCAAGTCATAAGGAAAAAATAGCAATTTGCACAAAATCATCATATGTTATCTGTTAAATTCATCAAAATTGAAATCGCGGCTATGGGAGCCGTTTCCACCCGCAATATACGTTTGCCGAGCGTGACGGGAACAATTCCGCGCGTTCGGGCAAGCTCAATTTCCCCGACTTCAAAGCCGCCCTCGCTCCCTATGAAAATATCGACGGCGCCGCCGTGTTTCACGTCTTCGACGATACGGTTTAGCCGTTCGCCGCCGCATTCATAGAATATTATACCCGCGCCGTGACGATTAAACGCCGAAACGGCCGTTTCAAAACCGACAAGGTCGCCGACATTCGGAATTTTACCGCGTCCGCACTGCTTTGCCGCTTCGCGGACGATTTTTCGCCAGCGTTTGACTTTTTTGTTTCGGGCGATTTCGTCGGGGCGGGAAACGCACCGCGCCGAAATTACGGGAATAATCTCGGCAACCCCCAATTCCGCGGCTTTTTGGACGATGAAGTCCATTTTATCCGATTTCGGCAAGCACTGGAACAGCCGCAGATAAACGGTGGGTTCGGCGGTATTGGGGAACGATTCGACAATCTTGAAAACGCCGTTCCCGATAAAAGCGCATAAATAGTCAACTTCATCGCCGTCGCAGATTATTGCCGGGCTGCCGTTTTCAAGCCGCAAAACCCTTTCGGCGTGGCGCGCGTCGGCTTCGTTCAAGGTAATGTTTTCTCCGCTTATGTCGTCCGAAAAAAAGCGCGGATACCTCCATTTTTCCGTTGACTGCTTATCGGACACTTTTATGAACCCCCATTTTGGTACCTCATTTTCTCTCGAAACTCACTCGAAAGAGGTTTTTAGAGGTATCCATTTTAATTATATCCGTATTCGCTGCTTTTCTTGAATAATTCCGTTACCAGTTCCCTCAACTTCGCGTTGCCGCATGAAGTCAGTTCCGGGTCGTCGTCCGTAATCATTTTGGCGAGGCGGCGCGTTTCTTCGGGAATTTGCTCGTCTTCGGACATATCGGCGATTTTCAGTACGGGCAACCCGTGCTGTTCCTGTCCGAAAAAATTGCCGGGACCGCGCAGTTTTAAATCCTCGCTTGCTATTTCAAAACCGTCGCAGGTGCGCGTCATGGTATCAATTCTCGCTTTTGTATAGGGCGAGTCGCTGTCCGTCACCAAAATACAGTATGACTGTTCGTTCCCCCTGCCCACACGCCCGCGCAACTGGTGCAACTGCGACAGCCCGAACTGTTCCGCGTTCTCTATGAGCATTATAACGGCGTTCGGGACGTCCACGCCGACTTCAATAACCGTGGTGGAAACCAAAACCTTGATTTCCCCGGCTTTGAACAGCTCCATAATTTTGTCTTTTTCGATTTGCTTCATCCTTCCGTGGAGAAGCCCCGCCGGAATACCGCGCAACCACGTTTCGCGCAGTTCCCCGTAGTATTTTACCGCGCTTGCCTTTTCGGCTGCGGGGTTTTCCTCGATAAGCGGGCAGACGATATACGCCTGTTTCCCCTCGTTTACGTGCTTAACGATAAATTTATACAGGCGTTCGCGATAACTCGTGCCGACACCGTAAGTTTTGACGGGCAACCGCCCTTTCGGCATTTCATCAAGCAGCGAGATGTCAAGGTCGCCGTATATTATAAGCCCGAGCGTCCTCGGAATAGGCGTTGCGGATATTACGAGCGTGTGCGGGTTGTTCCCTTTTGAAATCAGCTCCGACCTTTGTCCCACCCCGAAACGATGTTGTTCGTCCGTCGCGACAAGCCCCAACGCGTTGAATTTCGTTCCTTTTTGAATAAGCGTATGGGTTCCCACAACCACCATTGCTTCCCCGTTTGCGATTTCGGCGCGGATTTGCTTTTTTTCCGCCGCGGCAAGACCGCCGGTAAGAAGGACGACTTTAACGCCGAGAGGCGATAAAAATTCCCCGAGAGTCTTATAATGCTGATTTGCCAATATCTCAGTCGGAACCATAAGCGCGGTCTGAAAACCGTTCAGACAGGCGTTGTAAGCCAATGCCGCCGCAACCATCGTCTTACCGCTGCCCACGTCGCCTTGAAGCAGCCTGTTCATGGGAACGCGCTTTTTCATGTCGGCGATACATTCGTCAACCGCGCGCAACTGCGCCCTCGTCGGCTCAAACGGCAGATTTCCGTAAAAAGCGCGAATATCGCGGCTTTGCATTGCCGCCCCCGTAAGTTTTCGGTTCCTCCCGCGAATTATCGCCAGTCCGAGCTGTAAAACGAGCATTTCCCTGAAAACCAAGCTGCGTTTGGCGGCGGCGCAATCGGCGGCGCAAGCGGGGAAGTGGATTTTCTCGACCGCGCTTTTTACGTCGATGAGCGAGTGGGATTCCTTTATCCATTCGGGTAATTCGGGGTATTCGGCGTTTTTCAGCGCCGACAAAGCGGCGCGTATGTCAGCCGAAACGATGTTATTCGTAAGTCCGGCGGTTAAACGATACTTCGGCGTTAGTTTGTTCTTGTCTTCGGGATTTATGAAAAGCGGATTGATGATTTCTTTTTGTAAAACATTTCCGCCTATTTTTCCGTAAAAAATATACTCTCTGTTTATTATCACGCGATTATAACTATATTCGCTGTTGAAAAACGTACAGATAATCGCCCCGCTTTCATCGGTCAGCAAAATTTTATACACCGCGACCCTGCCGAGGTAAGGGGTGAGCCTTTTCGTGGCGACGGCGCGGATTGCGGCGTATTCTCCGACTTCGGCGCGGTTGATTTCAACCGGGGAAGTAAAGTCGGTATAACCTCGCGGGTAGTGCGCCGTCAAACCGCCGACCGTTTCAATCCCGATTTTTTTGTATAAGGCGGCGCGTTTATCCGAAATGCCGGAAATTGTTTTAATGTCGTCTTTTAAGTCAGGCATCTCAACGGCGACCTCCGAAAACCTCTTACCGTGAAACCGTGCGTCTATTCTACCGAAACTATATAATAATACACCGGCTGACCGCCGTTTACCAACACCATTTCAATGTTTTCACTGATTTTCGCGCGTAACTGCCTGAACGCGTCCTGCGCGGCGGAGTCGGAAACGTCCGTGCCGTATATGACGGTTATATACGAGGACTCGCCGGTTACAAGCCTTTTTGTGATTTTCAGCAAAGCGCGGGTCACGTCTTTTTCCACGAAGGCGAGTTTCCCGTTTTCGAGGGCGAGTATATCGTTTTTCTTGATTTTCTTCTCTTCAAAATCACTGTCCCTTACCGCGAAAGTAACCGCCCCGGTTTCCACCTTGTCCAAAGCCAGCGTCATCCGAACGGAATTTTCCCGAACGGAGACGCCGGGGTCAAAGTTGAGCATTGCCGACACCCCTTGCGGTACCGTGCGCGACTGCAAGACGACGACGTTCCTGTCCTCCGCCAGTTTTTGCGCCTGTTCGGCGGCAAGAATAATGTTCTTGTTGTTCGGCAGCACGAAAACATTGCGCGCCGGGGTAGCCAATATCGCCTCGAGAATATCTTCCGTTGACGGATTGAACGTCTGTCCGCCTCTGACTATACGGTTCACGCCCAAATCAGTGAAAAGCGCTTCAAGTCCCGCGCCGCTCACCACCGAAACGAACCCGTATTCCTCTTCCGGGGACATGGGCGGAAGTTTATTTTTCATTTGCTGTTCGGCTTTTTTCGCTTCCTCCTTGTGCTGTTCTTTCATATTTTCAATTTTAACGCCGGTGAGCGTTCCGAAAAGCAGCCCCTCTTCCAACGCTTTCCCCGGATTTTCCGTGTGAACGTGTACCTTGATTATTTCGTCATCGTCAACCACCACGACGCTGTCGCCGATAGATTCCAAAACGGCGCGCAGGGCGGAAGCGTCGTTAGCCCCTTTATTTTTCCGCACAAGGTATTCCGTGCAGTAGGTAAACTCAATATCCGCGTCGTAAACGCCGGCCGCGTTCGTGACGACGGCGGCGTATTCCCTGCCGCTTGCCCGCAACTCAATAACGCCTTTGCCGTCGATTACCGAGCGCATTCCCCTTATGACGTGCAGATAGCCCATTCCGCCGGCGTCAACCACGCCCGCTTTTTTAAGGACGGGGAGCAAATCGGGGGTTTTTTTCAGGGTTTCCTCGGCGGCGTTTTCCAGCGCGCCGAACACTTCGTTATAACCGCCGCCGTTTTCGGCGCACAACACAGCCGCTTCAACGGCTTTTCGCGACACTGTGAGTATAGTGCCTTCCGTGGGTTTCATCACCGATTTGTAAGCGGCTTCAACCCCCATTTCGAGCGCGGTGCAAAACTCTTTCGGGGAGGCGGCAACCTTTCCGGCAAGCCCTTTGGATAACCCCCTGAAAAGCAGGGACAAAATAACGCCGGAATTCCCCCTCGCCCCCCTGAGCATCGCCCCCGCCGCTTTGTCGGCGACCGCGCCTATGTCCGCGCCGTCGTCCGTTGACGAAAGTTCGACAAACGCGCTTTTCATTGTCGCGGACATATTTGTTCCGGTGTCGCCGTCGGGAACGGGAAACACGTTAAGCTCGTCAACCTCCGTCTTGTTGTTGATAATGTTGTTCGCTCCGGATATAACGGCGTTTTTGAAAGTTTTTCCGTCCAAAGTTTAAATCCCCCTGTTACGACTTAATACCGTCGATGAAAACATTTACGACTTCAACGGGAATGTCCGTTTCTTCCTCAACGGAGTATTTTATTTTATGCTGAATGCTTTTTACCACGGAGGAAACGTTCACCCCGTATAAAACCGTTATATGCAGTTCGATATACAGCTTATCCCGTATTATTTTAAACGATACCCCTTTATGCCCCTTGGTTTTCCCCGATAAAAACGGCAACGATTCAATAAGGGACTGTTTCGCGCTACCCGAGTTCATTTCCACGACCCCGAAACAGTTTACAATCGTGCGCCCGATGAGTTCCGTGAAAAACTGTTTTGAAACCGTGATATTCCCCAAATGCGTACGTTTTGTTATCATACAAAAACGCTCCTTTCTCCCTCTCGCGCCCGTCCGCCGGCTTACACACCGCGAGCGATGAATTTGAACGGATAATCCAGTTCATTGTACGCGGCGACCGCCGTTTCGCGTTCCGTGAACACGCCGAACACCGCGCTCCCGCTTCCGGTCATGGACGCGCCCGACGCGCCTTTTTCAACCAAGGCGCGGCAAATGCCGTCGATTCGCCCGTCGTCGTACAAAACCTGAAACACGTTATACAGTTCCCCCCGCGAAACGGGTCCGCGTCCGCGAAAACCTCGGTCGTACATTTCGTATGCCGATTTTGTACTCAGCTTAAAATCCGGTTGTATTATGAGATAAAAAAATTTTTCCGTGACGGGTAGCGGCGTTATGATGTCCCCTATTCCCTCGCAAAACGCCGCTTTGCCGGTCAGGCAAAAAGGAACGTCCGCGCCGAGAACCGCTCCGATTTTCAGCAATTCCGCGTCGTCGAAGACGTTATAAATCCCGTTCAGCGCCTTCAAAACCGCCGCGCCGTCGGCGCTTGAACCGCCCAGCCCCGCCATTACGGGTATTTTTTTTGAAATATCAATATCCGCGCCGAAACGTCTGCCGCTCGCCTCCATAAAAAGCGCGGCGGCACGGAAAGCCGTATTCCTTTCGTCGGTGGGGATTGCGGGATTGTCACATTCCACGACAATCGCGTTTCCGCCGGTGTCATCATTGACGCGAACCGTCACCGTATCGGCGAGGTCAATCTCCCGCATAACACTTTCGATTTTATGATAGCCGTCCGAATTTTTGCCCTTGATGTCAAGGTATAAATTAAGTTTGGCATAAGCGGGCAACGTTACCGCGCCGTTCATTCGGCGACGGCGGGCTTCGCCCCCAATTCGGACGCGTATTCCCATATAGCGCCGTAATTTCGGACGTACAGAATAAAACCGCCTATATAGTGCTGAACGTCGTCTATCCTGCAACGGAAGCTGTCGTTCCTCGTCACAAACCCGTTTACGATATGCGACGGATTTTTCAGATACATTGCCAATTCGGGATAAGCGAAAGCGTTAATGTTGTAATCCGCCCTTTCAATGAGGGTTTCGATAAACGCTTTTTCGTCGAACCCGTTTCCAAGGTATTCAACGTGAACATCGCTGTTTTTGAGCCTGTCATATAATTCAAATCCCGCCAATAAAAGCTCCGCGGTAATCGGGGTTTGAACGCCCTGATTTCTTATTTTATCCAAATTTACCTGAATGTTCCTCAGACCGAACTCAAAATACTTTTCGTCGGGGGCGAACTTGGTTATCTCGTTGGCGGCGTAAGACAGCCAGTGGTCGCGGTAGGAAGTGTAGTCCTCTTTTATGAAAAGCTCCATGGCCTTTTTTGCGCCTTCAAGGAACCGCTCATCGCCGAAGCGGTCGTACAGTTTGACGAGCGCGAACGTCGCCTCGCCGTCGTAATACACGGTTCTGAATTGCTCTTTCCCGCTGAAATCATCGTGTTCGGACTCGTTATAGTACAAAACGTGATAAAATCTCCCGTCGCCGTCCTGCAATTCCAAAATTCCGTTGCCTATCTTCATGGCTATGTCGTCATATTCGTCCGTATCGAAAATCTCCATATAATCCAGTATGGGAAGCAGGGAAATACCGTTCGCGCCGATTTTTATCTCGTTGTCCTTCCTTTCGATTATATACGCGGTATTTTCGTCCTTGTGCGCCGCCTCGCCGACAAGATACCCGACGGCTTTCCTTATCGGTTCCGTCAACGTCTTATCGCCCGTCGTCCTGTAAGTCTGCAACAGGCTCCATGTAGTCCCGGCGTGACGCAGAATATTATAATCGGGGATTTCCATATCGGTTATGGGGAAGTATCCGTAAATGTACGCGCCGTCGCTTTTTTGCAGATTTACGAGATAATTCGCGCCGCGCGTTACTATATCGGTCATATAGTCCTTATCGAGATTGCCGACTTCCCGCCGCCCGTAATTGTTGTTCGGTTCGTCGGCAAGCGTATAAAAATTCTCGCCGTCGTAAAAATATCCGCGACAGGAAAATAATATCAACTCGTCGGGAATGCTTTTCAAAGAGCCGCGATTATATTCCTTCATGTATTCCTTAACCAATTTCGCGCGAAACCCGAAAGTGTCCTTATAGTCAATCAGACGATTGCCGTTTAATTCGGCTTCAAGCAAAGCCGTCTTAAACTCGCTGTCAAAAGCCACGCCGTACCTGAAATACCCCCACTCCCCCCTTGACAGCGACTTAACGTAAGCGGGGAAGTCGTCGTGGGACATGGTCTGCTTATTATTGACAATATCGGCTCTTATACAAACGGCGTCGGCAACCCTGTCGCTGACCGCGGTATGCGCCTTTTGCGCGGCGGAATCCCACGCGCCGTTAAGATTCGGCTTCGTGGCGCTTACCACGTCCGCGCGCGCGTTTTCGTACCCGACGGAAATAAAAACGGTATAGGTTTCGGTTCCGCCCAATTCCTCCCCGATGTTCTTTTCAAGCGATTTGTCGGAAAAGACATACTCTTTCAGCGCCCGCGCCTTGGCTTCAAACCCCGCCGCCTGTATTCCGCCGTTAAACGTATGCGCGTACAGCACCACCACCGCCGCCGCGATTAAAATTAAGGCGGCCGCAAGAAAGCCGGCGTTCGATTTTGTTTTGGTTTTCACTTTTTTGTCCATTTACAGGCAACCTCTGTGATTACATACCGGAATCCGGCGTCCCCGCGTCGGAGGAATCCGGCGTCCCCGCGTCGGAAGGCGCGGTCGTCGGAACGCTCGTGTCGGACGATTCGGCGGTGTCGGTTTCGGGCGGTTCATCGTCGGAATCGCCTCCCGCGGGAGGTTCCGTTTTGGGGCGTTCCCCATGCACCACCAAATCGGAGGGGACAAGCTGCGCTTCCGTCAGCGGTTCGGAAAACCTTTTCAGGTTGCTCAAAGCGCTGATTTCAATCCACCTCATATTCAAAACTTCGCTGCTGCCCAACGTCACACCCCTCGGTATTTGAATGGTGCCGAAATTATCCTTCACCTCGCCCTTGAATATTCCGTCGTCTTGGGAGCGCGTGATGTTTTCATAAAGCGTATCGGTCAGATATTTTACGGAATCATAGTCGTTAATCGCCTCGTTAAGCGGCGTCACCCTCGTCTTACCTTCTTTAAGCTCGCCCGGCGTAACGCTCCCGGTGAACATTTCGTTTTGTATCAGGCGTACCTGCTCGGTTATGAAAGAGTTCACGTTGAAATAAAACCCCGTAACGTAATTTTTAGGGGCGATTTCCTCTAAATTATTGGCGAACGCGATAAATTTGATGTTATTTTCCTCGCAATACCGTATACCGTAATCCGTGCTTTGATACAGCATAACGATTTCGTGCCCCTGCGCGACAATGTCGTCAATCGCTTTTATCGTGTCCTGCCGCGAATCGGAGCGCGCCCAGTTTATCGCAACGTCCAAATTTGCTTGGTTTATCAGTTTTGCCCCGAGTATATAAGAGTTAATAACCCCCGCGTAGTTGTACATTCTGTGGTCGGCGACAACCCCCACCGAACCCTGCTCGATAGCCGCCGCAAGCCCGCATATATTGGCCGGTTGATATAAAAGCGGCTGGAAACAGGTCAGGTTCGGATAGGACTTATCCCCCCCGAAGCAGATAAAGCTGACGTCGGTGTAATCGCTCGCCGCCTTGTCGCAGCTGTTCGCGAAAAAATCACTGCACGAAACTATAACGGTTACGTCGTGTTCTTTTATCAGCTTATCAACCGCGTTCGGGAAATCGCTTACGAGAACGCCCTCAATGTAACAGGTTTCAACGCCGAGATTTTTTTCAAGTTGTAAGCGCGCGTCGTTGAAAATCTTGTTTATGGTGCCGTTCCCCAAGTTCCCGCTGTAAATGAAACCCACCTTCATCGACGGTTCATCGGGTTCGGCGACCGTCGAATCGCTGTTATCGGTTCCGTCGCTTTCCCCGCCGCCCCCGCAAGCGGCGAGCATTAAGGCAAGCGACACGGTCAAAGCCAGCGCGCGCGCGATACCCTTCAACAGATATTTTATATTGATTTTCATGAAAACCTCCAAAACAGGTGATTTTAACTGCGTTGCGAGTAATTATATCATAAAACGGCGAAAATGTCATTAAAAATTCCAAAAATTTTTTTGAAAGAGTCGAAAATTTGACTTGTAACAGTTTTTGTGCTATAATTCGTTTCGGGAGGGGAAGCGATGTTAAAAAAATTAAAAGCCTTTGTTTTTCCGCTTGCCGCCGTTACGGCGCTGACTTCTTGCGGAAACGGGGCGAAGGGCGGCGACGTTGTGGCGTGGGTAACGGCGGATGTCGAAAATTCGGAGTCCATGGAGATAACCTACGATTATTTTTATAAAGAATACCGTTATTGGCTCTACGGTATGCAAATCGACGAAAACGACCCCGGGAACGACGATTATACGCGGGCAATGCGCGAGCAGCTCATAAATTATCAAATCAACGACAAACGGTGTCTTCGCGCGGCGAATGATTACGGGATGGGAGCGAGTTCGCTTACGGACGAGGATTTGGAGCAAATCGAGATTAGGGTTGAGGAAACAAAGAACAATCTGCGCGAGAGTATGCGCTCGGAGGCTTATTCGGATTTCGCGAAAGAACCCACGGACGAGCAGCTTTCGGCGAGGGTTGATATGCTGTATGAGCGTTTTTTGCGCGAAACGGGCATTGACGAGGAAACCATCGGTTCTTGGGGAAGGGACAAGTACATAACGGAAAAGCTGCTGGAATACGTCGTCAGGGATATTTCCGTTGACGACGCGGAGCTTGGCGCCGCCATATCCGAAATGACGGAAAAGGCGAAAGAGGATTTCGCCGCCGACCCGAATGTTTACGTGTATGATTACGCTAATTACAGTGTGTTTATTCCGCCCGGATGCAGGAGTGTCAGGCAAATACTCGTTAAATTAAAGGACGATGTTATCGAAAGTATCGAAAAGATGCGCGACGACGGCGACGACGAATACGCCGACGAGTACAGGGATTTGTCATTGGAACAAATCAGGGGTAAGGCGCAGGTCGCCCTCGACAGGCTTGACGCGGGCGAGGATTTCGGGGCGGTTATGAAGGCTGTTTCGGACGACAAAGAGCATATCGAAAGCAAGGAAGGCGTTTACCGTATCCCGCCGGGGTTTACTTATTTCGGGCGGGAATATCACGACGCGGTTTTCGCGCTGTCCGCCCCGGGGGAATATTCGCGGCTTGTTCCGACCGACAAGGGTTGGGTGATTATTGAGTTTGATTCGCTTACCGCTTACACGGACGGGCAATGGGAGGAGGTTCGCGAGGAAGTTCGGGAGCTGCGCCTTGATTATCTGAAGAACAACCGCAAAACCGATTTTGCCGCCGAGCTGGAAGAAAAATACCCTTACGAGATTGACAAAAAAAGGCTGATGATTGATTAGACCTCTTGCGAAACTAAATCGCAATGTCTTTTCGGCTGATTTTCCGTCATACTGCGTTAATTTTTCCTCAAATATCGCGGATATTATCGTCAAAATTGCCTTGTCTGACGAAAA
>JAIRWE010000049.1 GCA_031253365.1 Oscillospiraceae bacterium
GCAGGCAATCGCGCTCAGCGTCTGGCTTGCCACCTGTCCCAGGCTTTCCCCGGTCACTATTGCCCCGTAACCGTATTCCTTGCAGAAAAGGTTCGCGGTTTTCATCATAAGCCGCCTTAAAACCACGGTGAAGTATTCGTTGGGGCAGTTGTGTAGCATGGCTTCCTGGATTTCGGTGAAGCCGACGCACACGAGCCTTATTTCCACGCAGTATTCCGTCAGCAGGCGCGTGAGCGTTTCGACCTTCATCAGCGCGCGCTCGGAAGTGTACGGCGGGCTTTGAAAATGCAGCGCGTCGATTTTTACGCCGCGTTTCGCCGCCATATATCCCGCGACGGGGCTGTCTATTCCCCCCGAAAGCAGCAACAGCGCGCTCCCGGAGCTTCTCACGGGGATTCCCCCCGCGCCGCGCAACCGTTCGCAGTTGAGATACGCGCCGTCGTCGCGTATTTCGAGGATAACCGTGACTTCGGGATTATGCACGTCAACCTTCAAATGGGGGCAGGCTTCAAGAATTTTGCCGCCGAGTTCCCTTTGGATTTCGGGGGAGGTCATCGGAAACCGCTTGTCCGAGCGTTTTGCCTCCACCTTAAAGGTTTTGGCGTATTTCAAAGAGTTTTCAAGGTATGAAATCCCCTCTTTTGTTACGGCGTCAAAATTTTTCGGAAACCGGGCGCATCTTTGCACGGCGCCCAGCCCGAAAACCTTTGTCAGGCGGACGGCGGCTTCGCTTAAATCCGCGTCTTTCAGCGGGCGGATGTAAAGGGTGGACTGCATTCCGGAATATTCAAACGCGCCGAGCGGGGAAAGGGCTTTCTTTATGTTCCTAATCAGAATATCCTCGAACGTGCGTTTATTCAGACCTTTGAGCGCGATTTCCCCGTATTTTGCCATGATTAGTTCCATGGGCGACCTCCGAACCTTTTCATTCCCGCTTCGAGCCGCTCGAGAAACACGTCGACTTCCCCGGCGGTGTTCTGCCTGCCGAAACTGACGCGAATGGCGGAGTCGAGAGCCTTGCCGCTTATCCCGTAAGAGGGGAGGATTTCGCTTTTTTTCCCCTTCGAGCAAGCCGAACCGCTTGAAACGTATATGCCCTTTTCCGCCAAAAAATGCAGCATAACCTCGCTTTTCACGCCGCAGGAAAAGTTCAGTATGTTGTTTACGTTGTCGCGGCTGTTGATTTTTATGCCGTCAAGCCGGTTCAAACCGTCCGCAAGCCGCTTTTGGAGCGCGCCGTCAATCGGCCGCGACGTTTCCGCCGCCTTCGCGAACGCCGCGATTAAGGCGGTGGGCAGCGTTCCGGGACGCAAGCCTTTTTGCTGGTTCCCCCCGAACAGCCGCGCGGCGAGCCGAACGCCGTTTTTTACGAAAAGCCCGCCCGCCCCCGCTATGCCGCCGATTTTATGCGCGGAAAGGCTGATTAAATCGCCGTCGAGCGGAACCTTCAAGAACCCCTGCGAGCCGTCCGTGTGAACCGTACAGCCGGGGAAGCGTCTTTTGATTTCGGAGTAAACCCGCGCGGTGTCTATTTTGAAGCCCGTTTCACCGCAAACGGCCGTAACGCTTACCATGAAAGCGCCTTGCGAATTTTCCGCGATGTAATCCTCAAAATCGCCGCGGCAATTCCCGGGCGAAAGGCGCGTCACCTCAAAACCGCGTTCCGACAGCTTATCCAACACGCGGGCGACGGAAGGGTGTTCAATCGTCGTGGAAACAATCCTGCCGCTTTCCCTTCGCAATTCCGCCGTGCCGAGCAGGGCGGAGTTATTGCTTTCGGTCGCCCCGGAGGTGAATATTAAGTCGCCGTTTTTCGGCAGAAGGGCGAGAAGCGCCTCCCGCGAGGATGTTATTATTCTTTCGGCTTCGATGCCGCCTTTGTGAAGCGACATGGAGTTGGCGTAATTTTCGCGGATAACGGCGTTGAAAACGTCAACCGCTTCATCACACGGCTTCGCCGACGCCGCGTTGTCAAAATAAATTATACTCATTTATTAAAAAAAAATCTAAAAGTTACAATTTGTAACTTTTGTAACCGAATTGATACAAAAATGTAATAATTTTGTTGTTGTTTTTAATAAAAATTACATATATAATTGAACCATGACCTCCTAAATCCTTCATTATATGAAACAACGGCGTTCAAGGGTACTTGACGCCGTTGCTTCATTGGCGGACACGGGGATTTATCCGGGTTATACCGAAGTATTAAGGTTCGCGGTCACTGCCCCACGGAGGCGTTGAGTTCCCTCAATCTCGCGTTGATTTCGCCTTCGACTTCGCTTCTTAACTGGGTGTACGTCTGTTCACCGTGAACGTATACATATTTCGTGACTTTTTCGACCGGCAGTTCATACGCCTGCGTTCCACCGATGTCCTCGCCTATACCGTTCTTGAAGTCGAATACGGGTACCAATTCACGCACGGTTTCCTCGAGAATGTCAAGCTGGGCGTCCGTCCAACCGTAATCGACATTCCTTTTGTTGCGAGCCTGCCGAACAACCTCGGGTTCCCGCACCGTGAGAATGTTGCACTGTATCCACGCCTTGTAGCCGTCAACATTCTTAGAACCGGAGCAGAGCATATAGGAATCCTGCTTCATTTTCTGGTAGTATTTGTCGGAATAAGGGTCGCGGGGGTAAGGAACCAGACAGATTTCGTCGTCCGCCCAGTTATCCTTGTCGCGCATCTTGTAAAGCGTTTCGGAATAAAACCACTGCCCGTTGTCCCAGAAAAGTATGTTTCCGCTGCGCCATTCCGGGACGTTCATGCTCCAGTCGCTGAGGATATGGTGCGGATAGCGGTAATCCCTTTGGCAAAGGATGGAAACCAAATCCATGGCACGCTCAATTCTCCCGTCGTACATATTGTTGACGAGTTTCCCGCCTTCGAGCGAGATTAACCCCACACCCGTCGTACAAATCAGAGAGTTGTCGGGGTTCCAACCGCTTACGGCGTATTTGTCGTTCACGGGGTCGGTAAACGAGGCGCACATATCAAGGAATTTATCCCAGTCCCACAGCCCCGCCTTGTAGAGAGCGTAAGGGTCTTCCAGCCCCGCGCCCTCCAGTATGGACTTCCTGTACCACAGGAAATACGACGGCACAAGCTCGGTAATCGCGCAGTAGTTGTTCCCGCCCCACTTGAACATTTCGATTGCCTCAAGCGAGTCCGCCCATTCGGGAGCGGAAAGGTCAATGACGCCGTCTATGGTTTGGAACAGGTTCGCGTAAACGCTGTAAGGGTAGTTTTCCACCTCAAACTGGAAAATGTCGGGGGAGTCGCCCGAGGAGATTCTCTTCCCCAGTTCCTCATACCGCGCCGCGTAGGATACGTTCCACCACTCGATTATGCTTTTGTCGTCGTCGTTTTTCTGCGCGGGGACGCCGTATACCTGCCTGAACAGTTCCGCCGCGCCCTGCGTTTCGTCAATTTCCCACCATGAGAGCCACTTTAATTTTTTATCCACCTTAACATCGGGGAGTGCTTCATGCCCGGTAAGGCGGGACACCGCGTCAATCAGCCCTTGGTGGTCGGCGTTGGTCGTTCTTTCCTCACGGTCTCCGTCGTTGTTGCACGACGCCGTGAAAACCATCGTCAAAGCCGCCAAAGCCGCCAATGTCCTTTTGAGTTTATTTTTCATATCACAACTCCTTTCAAATATTCTGTCGCCCTTGAAAATACACCCCTTTCAGGGTACCACTTATCGCGTAAAAAGTCAAGAATTTTTATATAGAAATACCGCGCCGTATTTTGTGTATTATCAACAAAAATGTCACTCGAATACCCGCGCGTTTTCCGAAAAAGGTTTCCGGGGAACGCCCTTATTTCGTTCCGAAGATTCTGTCGCCGCCGTCCCCGAAACCCGGCACGATGTATAAGTCCTCGTTCAAGCCCTCGTCGAGCGCGCCGCAGTATATTTCGACGTCGGGATGGTTTTCCCGCAGGGCGCCGACGCCTTCGGGGCAGGCGATTACCGCCATGAATTTGATTGTTCCCGCCCCCGCCTTTTTGATTTTATTGACGGCCGCCACGGCGCAACCGCCCGTCGCGAGCATCAAGTCCATGACGATGACGTCGCGCTCTTTTATGTCGTAGGGCAGTTTGCAGTAATATTCCGTTACGCCGTTCCTGTCGGCGTTTCGGCACACGCCGATATGCCCGACCTTCGCGGCGGGAATTAAGGCTACGGCGCCCTCCACCATTCCGAGTCCCGCGCGCAAAATCGGTATGAGCGCCACCTTCCGTCCCGTAATCACGTTGGTTTTCGCAATCGTCACGGGGGTTTCGACCTCCACCTGTTTTAACGGCAAGTCGCGCGTCGCCTCGTAAATCATCAGCTGGGCGACTTCGGCGGTAAGCTCCCTGAATTCTTTTGAACCCGTGTTTTTATCGCGCATAAGCGATATTTTGTGCTGCAACAGGGGATGGTCCAAAATATTTAATTTGTCTTTATTCATCTTCCGGTTTCTCCTCCAATTTTTTGATTTTTTCAACCCTCAGAGCGTGCCGCCCCCCGTCGAACGCGGTGTTCAGCCATATATCAAGCAATTCCGCCGCGAGTTCGGCGCCTATCGTTCTTCCGCCGAGGCAAATGACGTTGGTATCGTTGTGCTTTCGCGTGTATTTGGCGGAATAATAATCGGTGCAGAGCGCGGCGCGTATTCCGGGGATTTTGTTCGCGGAAACGGAAACGCCTATTCCCGTTCCGCAAACCAAGACGCCCTTGTTGTTTTCGGGTTCTTTCAGCACCTTCCTGCAAACCGTTTCGGCAATGTCGGGATAGTCCACGCTCGAACCGTCGCATCCGCAGTCGATGTAAGGCATATTGCGTTTTTCGAGCCAGCTTTTCAGGAATTCTTTCAGCTCATATCCGCCGTGGTCGGAACCGATTATAATCATGATTCGCGTTCCCTTTCCGCCTGCGGTTTTCTTATGTAAACAGGCATTAAATTTTTCGCGGGGACAAATTCGCCCTCAATCGCGGCGAAGCACACGCTTGCCGCGTTCTGGCAGCGCGTTATTTCGGAGGCTACCGAACACGCGCCGTCGAAGGCGTTATGCGCCAACAACGCGCCGTCCCCGACAAAAACGATTTCCTTTTCGGTGAATTGCGACAACTGCACGCCCAATTCGTCCAAGGAAACGGCGCGGTCCGGCGTGAGCCGTTCGACGCTGCCGCCGCTTACGTCGAACAAAGCGTTGTAAACAACGTTTCTGCGCGCGTCCATGACGGGGCAGGCTATGACGTCCCGCCCCATGAGATTATACGCGAGCGACAGAAGCGTCGATACCCCGCATACGGGTTTGTTCAACGAGAAAGCCAAGCCTTTAACCGCGCTTACGCTCACGCGAAGCCCCGTGAACGAGCCGGGTCCGCTTGATACCGCGAAGGCGTCTATATCGTCAAACGACAGCCTCGCCGCCCGAAGGACGCTTTCGGTCAGCGGCAAAAGCGTTTCCGAATGGGTTACGGGGACGTTCACGCTTGCGACGGCAAGGATTTTCCCGCCCGGGATAAAAGGGGCGTCCTTTGTTACTTCGCAAACCGCGCAACTCGCGCTTACGGCGGAACTGTCAAGTCCGAGTATGGTCATTTATTGTGATTTC
>JAIRWE010000054.1 GCA_031253365.1 Oscillospiraceae bacterium
ATACCGAAAAGCCGAAGGTACGGGTTGGTAAAGCTCCTTTGCGAACAGCGGCATCGGGCGTATGACGCTTTAAGGCTTGTCGACATAAGGATATTCGCTTTTTACAGCAGGTTTATTAACATATCGAAACCGTTCTTTATGTCTGATTTGCTCAAAGGGGTAATCGGCGGCGAAGAAATACAAATTAAGCCCGGTAATTTTTTCAGGGACTTTATCAATCCCGCCGATTTGTTAAACCTTATAATCTGCTGCTATGAGCGAAATTTCAAAGGCGCGCTTGACGCTTACAGCTTGAATTACGTCAGCAAACAAGAAGTGTTGGAATTGTTCAAGGACAAGTACGGTTTGAAATACGCGCTCGGCGAGGGTTGGACGTCGGCGACGGGTGATAAATATAAATATTATTCCGTTCATAAAATCGCGGAGAACTTAGGGTTTATGCCGAAATTCACTTCATTGCGGACAATAGAAATCGAGACGGATATTTTTCTGAGGGAGCGGAACAAATGAGCAAGGTCGCGATTTTCGGCGCGGGAATAATCGGTCAAGCGGTTTATGCGTTACTGAAACAAGACAACGACGTCGTCTGTTTTTTCGACAATAAACCTTCCGCGTCCGAATTTGACGGGGTGCCTGTTATCCGACCCGCGAGAGAAGTCGATTTCGACAAAATATACATTTCGATAACGGATTTAAGCGTATTCTCATCGCTGAAAAGCCAACTTTTGGAAATGAAGATACCCGCGGCGAAAATCCGCTCCTATAAAGAGGTTTTACTGTATGGCGCGAGAGTCGAATTTCTGCGCGAGTTTGCGTTGCCGTACAAGAACGCGCCGTTTTGCGCCGCTGAAGTCGGTGTCTTTAAGGGCGAGTTCGCCCGGGAAATAAATGAGGCGTTTTCCGGCGGGAGACTGTATCTCTTCGATACTTTCGAGGGTTTTTGCGAATCTGACATATCAAGAGAGGATACGGACCCGAACACAATAGCTGTATTTTGCGAAGAATTTCGGGAAACTTCGGTTGAAACGGTATTGAGCAAAATGCCTGAGCCTGACCACGTGATTATCAAGCGAGGCTTTTTCCCGGAGACATTTGACCTGCATGACGAGAGATTTATATTCGTGAGCCTTGACGCCGATTTATATCAGCCCACCAAAGCGGGGCTTGAAGTCTTTGCTCCGCTGATGGTTGAAAAAGGCGTCATACTCGTACACGACTACTATAACGAAATGTTCCCGGGCGTAAAAAAAGCGGTCGACGAATTTCTCCGTGACACAAACGCCGTATTTTTGCCGATAGGAGACGCGATGAGTTTGGCGATAATTAAGACGCGGTAAGATATAACCGTGAAAGGCGAAGTCTTCACGCGAAAACATAGGGGAGAACGGTAATAAATATGGGCGAGAATAAAAGGATTACGGTTTTTGATTGTACTTTACGCGAAGTCGGTTATCAAACGGGTTGGTTTTACGATACGGAATTTGTGCAGGACTTATATATTTTTGCGCAGGGAAAGGGCATTGACTTTATTGAGTTAGGGTTTTTCCACAACGCCGAAAGCGACCCCGGACGCGGCATTTTCCGGTATTGCTCCGACAGGCAGGAAGAAATCGCCGATTTGTTCGGTTCAATCAAGAACAGGGTGAAGATATCCGCGATGCGCGATATACAGCGTCCTTTGTCTGAACTCAAACCGAAAAACGCAAGCGCGGTTGATACAATTCGCGTACTTACGCGCTCCCACGAAACTGATTTCGCGGTTTTAAGGCGGCAGGTGAGCGAGATTAGGAATTTGGGTTACGAGGTATACATAAATTTCACGAGCGCGGGGTATAACGAGCCGGAAAAGAACGCCGAATTTGCCGATTTTGCCGTAAGCGAGCAGGTTCCGATGGTCTACTTTGCCGATACCGAAAGCATAATGACCCCCGATTACGTTACGAGGGCGATTGACATCTGTCACGCCAAAGGTCTCAAGGTAGGTATGCATTTTCACGATAAAAACGGCACGGCTGACGATTTGGCTGTCATCGCGATACGGAGCGGCGTCGACGGCTGCGATTACACGCTCATGGGTCTCGGCGGCAAATGGCTTGACGGAAATCTCACCGTCGAGAACTATCTCCACTCGTTCGGGTACTCCGGCGGCTACGAACTGACGCGCCTTAAAAACGAACTCATTAAGCAGTTGATTAAGTATAACAAACACTCGGCGGCGGGCTGACGACTACTTTTGAAAGGAAAACGCGAGATATGTTTGATGTGAAAAAGTATTATGACTCATGCTCCAATGACGACGACGTTGACAGCGGCGAACTCTATCAATACTTGAAAACTTTTGAAAACGTCATACTTTGGGGCGCGAGTTTCACCGGCGCCGCAATCGGCAAGAAATTGCTCGAAGAGGGCGTAGATTTCAAGGGCTATTGGGATTTGCGCGCCGACGAGTTGTGCGACGTCCTTGATAAGCCGGTTTCCGCGCCTTTTTCTTCGGACTATGCCCGCGATAAAACAATGGTCATTATTTGTATCCCCAACCATGTTCTGCAGCCCCAATTACTCACGGAACTGCGAATCAACAATTACCAATCTTTGAGAGGCGACATTATTTATTCCGGCATTTGCTGCAAACTCGGCAAAAAGACCGGTCAAGGATTTATGCTCTATACCCGGCGGACTTCGTGGGACGAGGAGGGTATTCCTGATCCGCAGTTCGCTTCGTCGGACGATACGATTTCTGATGCGGAAATTATCCATCGTCTCTTCGTACCGATGTACGAAGAGGCAGTACGCTGTTTCGAAGAGGGAATCATTTCCGATCT
>JAIRWE010000073.1 GCA_031253365.1 Oscillospiraceae bacterium
TAAACTTTCGCGTGGAAGAAAAGCGGCAACGGCTTTCCGTGAAGGTTGACGGCAGTATTCCGCGTTTTGTCGTGGGGGACGACCAACGCTTGGCGCAGGTGGTTACAAATCTGCTTTCCAACGCGGTGAAATTCACTCCGGAAGAAGGCGAAATACGTCTTGAAGCGTCTTTAATCGGGGAAGAAAACGGAATATGTGAAATCAAGGTTGAGGTAACGGACAACGGCATAGGCATTTCCCCCGAAAAACAGCCGAAACTGTTTTTCGCGTTTGAACAAGCGGAAAGCGGCACAAGCCGCGAATACGGCGGAACCGGCTTAGGGCTTGCGATTTCCAGACGTATAGTCGAGCTTATGGGCGGTCTTATTTGGGTTGAATCGGAAATCGACAAGGGCGCCAAGTTTATTTTCACCGTAAAGGCGGAGCGAAGCGACAAAAGCTCACACTCCATGCTTGCCCCGGACGTCAACTGGAAAAACATACGAATTATGGCTGTTGACGACGACGAGGAAACGCTCGCGCAGTTTAGGAATATATTTAATCAGCTTAAAATACCGTGCGATACCGCGTCCGGCGGTTACGAGGCGTTCCGCATCGTTGAGGAACGCGGCGTGTACGATATATATTTCATAGACTGGCTTATGCCCGGAATGGACGGTATTGAGCTTACGCGGCGGATTAAGGCGATGAAAGGCGGCAAGCCGTCCGTTGTAACAATGATAACGGCGGCGGATTGGGAGTCGATTAAGGGAAAAGCGATTGAAGCCGGCGTTGACAAACACCTTTTGAAGCCGCTGTTTTCCTCGATGATTATCGACTGCGTGAACGAATGTCTGGGCGCGGAGGAAAGCCCCGTCGCGGGATGCAAGCCGGATAATTTCAAAGGCAAAACCATGCTGCTTGCCGAAGATATAGAAATAAACCGCGAAATACTTATATCGCTCTTGGAGGATACCGAAATAACCATTGACTGCGCCGAAAACGGCAGAGAAGCCCTGGAAAAGATAGCGGCGGAACCGGACAAATACGACGTGGTACTCATGGACGTGCAGATGCCCCAAATGGACGGGCTTGAATCCACGCGGCGCATACGCGCCCTTCCCGAGCTGCAAAACCGAAAACTGCCCATTATAGCTATGACCGCGAACGTGTTTAAGAGCGACATCGCGGCCTGCATCGAAGCGGGAATGGACGACCATTTGGGCAAACCGCTCGACATCGACAAGGTACTGGAAAAACTTCGAAAATATATGTCATACTGAGAAAGGGGGGTTAACATTGAAAATAGCTCATAAACGCGAGGACGGGAAAGAGCAGCCGATACTCGCGCACTTAAAAGAAACGGCGGAACTCGCCAAAATACACGCGGATGTTTGGGGCGGCGGCGATTTCGCGTTTCGCCCCGTAAAAAACTTTCCCTCGCTGAAAACGGCGGGGGAAAGTTTTCATGTGATATATATTTCGCGTTTCGCGAAAATGAAAGCAACGCCCGAAGCGTCCAATGCGTTACTTCTTCTTCCGGACAAGCTCGCCTATTTTCAATTCGTGGATTTTCGCGTTGCCGCCGTCCGCAGTTACCCAATAAATCCTGCCGTTCGCGTAAATGGGTTCCTCGCAGGCGTTCAGCCGTATTTTATTCATGGGGGTGGCCTTTTGCAAAACCGCGCCGTTTGAGCTTAAAACCATATAATAACTCTGCGCGAATTTCCCGGTCTTCCTGTTGTGCTTCTCCCACATGACCACTATTCTGTCGTTGTTTGTATAAACGACCTGCGGTTCCCGCGCTTCATAATTCGTGCCGTAATCCGTGAGCCATCGTATGCCAGTGTCCGTAACCTTGGCACCATTGCAATCGCCCGTGCGGGATTTGCCGCCCGGCATTTTCAGCTCCGGGTCGGCGTAAACGACAAAAAGATTCCGCGACTGTTTCTCATACGTGCTTTTCGTCATGCCCTTAACCGACGCGCCGACTAAAACTATTCCCGTGCTTGTTTCGACCATTCCGCCTAATTGCGCGTTCGTGCGGTTTACTATACCCATATCGCTGATATCGGACGCGTCAAGGTAAAAATGAAACGGCACAAAGTTAAAAGATTCCCTTTCCGCGCTTATCGTGAACCCGCGCGGATAAGCGTCGCCGTGGTCGGCGAACCAAACAGTCCCCGCCTTGTCGAACATCACCCGCTGGTCGAAGGAATGGCTGGTATATGAAGCGTAATTCTGATTATTCTCCATGGAAGATATATTCACCGCAATCACCCCGTTGCTCTGGTGATTTTTCCCGTCGGACGATTTATACATTTGTCTCGCGTAACTGACGACCAAAACGTCGCCTTTCAAGGCTATAGCGCAATTTCCGGAGCGGAACGGCAGTTTTGTGTTTAAATCCCCGCCCCGATACGTCGTCGTTTTTACATACTTGCCGTCGCCGTTATATTTTGATACCGCCAACGTAACGACCGTTTTCTTTTCGTTTTCGTCGTGCTGCCCCCACACGATGTAATAATTGCCCTTCGCGTCGCTTACCAACCCGCCGAAGAGCGGGTATTTTTTCTTGATTTTCAAGGTTGAGGTCAGCTTTTGGTTCTTGTCGAGCTTGGCTATTTTTATATAATCGCCGTCCTCATACGCGAAACCGGGGTTCCCGTCCTTATCGACGAATTGCGTGAGCGGGGAAACTCGCGCCCAGTTTGACGTTGTATTGGCAGTCGTATAAATGTTTTTATCGGATATTTTTACCGTTTTGGACGTAACGCTCGCCGTATAACCCTTGTCGATTTTATCATTGCGGCTCTTGATTTTTGAAGGAGCGTCGAGCGTCCGCACGCTTATTTCCGCGTAATCGGAAGCGTATTTATCCCCGTTATAACTCATATAGGCGCGCACCCGGAATTTATAGAAGGTACCCGGTTTCAAGCCGGTAATGGTATGGCTTGCCGCGCTCCCTTTTTTGGAGGCGATTTTGGCGTATTTTTTTGTCGTCGAATTATATCGGAAAATTTCGTATTCCTCACCGGGAACCGCTCCCCACGTTAATGTCGCGGAGTTTTCCGAAAGGTTGGTATCCACGTATAATTCCGGCAGGTAGTCCCACGAATAGTCCCGTTTTGAAAGAGTGTTGTAGCCATAAAAATTTTCTTCTGCGTATTTTTTCGCGTAATCTGAAAAACCAGTGATTGATTTAAGGTTTTTGCAACCGTAGAATGCATAATCGCCTATGCTTTTAACGCCGCCCGGGATTATGATTAATCTAATGTTTTCGCAACCCCAGAATGTGGCACCGCCTATGCTTGTAACGCCGTCCGGGATTACGATTGATATAAGGTTTTTGCAACCAGAGAACGCATAATCGTCTATGTTTGTAACACTGTCCGGGATTATGATTGATTTGAGGTTTTCGCAACGATTGAACACGCTTTTGCTTATGCTTGTAACGCCGTCCGGGATTTTTACCGATTCAAGACCCTCGCATCCCGCGAACGCGCCACCACCTATATTTCTAACGCTGTCCGGGATTGTTATTGATTCAAGACTCGCGCAACCGTAGAACGCATAATCGCCTATGCTTGTGACACGTCTGCCGTCGAGACTACTCGGAATTATTATATTGCCGCCCGCGCCTGTGTATTTACTGATTTCCGCCGTTCCGTCCGAGAGAACCCGATATTCATAGTCGCCCGATGTAGCTGCCGACGATTTAAATATCAATCCCCCGTTCGGGACGAGGACGACGCCCGCCGCCATAGCGAGCGACAAGAACAAGCTTAAGATTTTCTTTTTCATTGACATAATCCGCCTTTCACAAAATTTTCACTTATTATAGCATATTTTCGCGAGGATATCTATCGGCATAACGCACAAAAATGTGTTGCTTTTTGTATATATTGTACAAAAGGCGCGGTGCGCTTCGCCTTTTATACAATATAAATAAAAAGCCGCCTTTTTTTATATGTATTATGCGAATGGAAATTCCCGCGAAAAAATGTTATAATGTGTGAAACTTTTATGAAAGGTAGGTAGCGTGTCCATGAAAAAGAAAATCTTCAGCGCAGTTTTGGCGGTGATTATCGCGTTCACCGCAATCCCGGGGATTACGGCGGGGGCGGCGGCGAAAAAGATAAAACTAAAAAAAGTCTCGGCTTTCGGGAAGCGATGTGTCAAAACTTTTTCGATATACGCGCTTTTGGCGCGGTAATGACGACCGCCGCTTCGGATAAATCCCTTTCAAACGTGGCGGGGCAAGTACGGGGACCCGTACAATTAGCGTTCGGTAAAAGCGTTGAGCCTATTGTTCCGAGAGATATTACTATAACGCGAATGGCGGCAGCTCCGGAAAAAGAAGACTCAAGCAACATGACTATGGGGCGTAAATCCATAGTCCCTTACGGTTTATACCGTCAAGAGGGTTATATATCGGCGAATCTTGCCCGTACTGTCACAGGATTTTCGGATAAAGACCTTGAAATATTCTGGGAATCCGTCGAACATATGTTCGACGACAACAGGAGCGCCGCCCGCGGTCAAATGGCTTTGAGGGAGTTAATAGTGTTCAAGCATGAAAACCCGCTCGGCAACGCGCCGGCGCATAAACTGTTTTCAAGGGTTAGCGTCACACGTAAGGAGGGCGTCGCGACGCCGCGCGCGTATTCGGACTACTCCTTGGCGATAGACGACGCGAATCTGCCCTCGGGGGTTACTGTTGAACGGAAATACAGGGATGATGTTTGACGAAAACGATTATCTTTTGATTTCCGGTATCCAGCATTTCACGTTTTGCCGGCGACAATGGGCGTTAATCCACATCGAGCAGGTTTGGGCGGAAAACTTTCTTACCGCGGAGGGAAGACTTCTGCATGAGAAAGCGCATAATCCCTTCCTGACGGAAAAACGGCGGGATATGATTGTCGTGCGTGACATGGCGATTCATTCAAGCAGACTGGGCGTTTCAGGAAAATGTGACATAGTGGAGTTTTCGCGCGACGACGCGCGTACTCATCGGCGGCGCGGCGCAAATAAGGAGAACCGCGTTTTGACATTCGCCCCTGCGTCCCCTCAAACTCGCCCGACCAGTTTACGGTTGCGTCAATCCCCGCACAAACGCGACAAGTTGCGCCGGACACTCAAAGCGGCTGATATCGCCGATTTCACCCAAGGTGACAGCACCCAGCGTCTTTCCGATACCGGGAATTGTCATTATCGGGGAATCCAATTCACTCATGGTGCGTTTGATTTCGGTTTCTGTATCCTTCACCTGCGATTCGATATACTTCATCTGCTCATTAGACATCTTGCATAACTGACCATAATGATGTAAACTATCCGTATGGAGGTGTTACGTGTGAAGTCAGAAAATCTGGACAAATTGAACGATGAACAATTTCGTCGTATTACAGGCGTAAAACGGGATACGTTCGCAAAGATGGCGGAAGTATTACGGGTTGCCGAGACTGCGAGACATTAGACCTCTTGCGAAACTAAATCGCAATGTCTTTTTGGCTGATTTTCCGTCATACTACGTTAATTTTTTCTCAAATATCGCGTATTGTCAAGTGGGTGGAAGACACACTCATCAAGGACGGCGCGTCCTCCCTTCCCGGCAAAAAGGCTTTGCTAAAAAGCGAAATGGAATATAAAGTTGTACTGATTGACGCAACCGAGACGCCGGTTGAACGTCCAAAAAGGGGCGGAAATTTTGGTATTCCGGCAAGAAAAAACGGCACACGCTGAAAACACAACTCGTTGTCGACAAGAAAACACGCAAGGTGATTTGCACAACTTTTGCAAACGGAAAACGGCATGATTTCAGGCTTTTCCAAGAATCAAAGACCCGTATGCTCGAAGAAATCCAAGCCGATACCGACACCGGCTATCAAGGAATCAAGAAACTCCACGCAAATTCAGTTTTGCCAAAAAAGAAAACCAAGAAGAAATCGCTGACCGCCGAAGATAAGGCGCAAAACCACAAAATATCAAGCGAGCGGGTTTTCAGCGAACACGCCATCGGTTTCATCAAGAGATTCAAAATCCTGTCCGAAAAATACCGTAACCGCAGAAAATGCTTCGGATTGAGGTTTAATCTCATTGCCGGAATTTGCAACTTTGAGCTGGGCGGTTAGTTATGCAAGAGGTCTATTTACAAAAAATCCAAAAACGCCGTCGAACACAAGAATATCTTCGACGACCTGACGCTGTTGCTCAACAGCGCGGCTAACGGCGCAGACAAGGCGCTCTGGAACGGACACTCGACTAT
>JAIRWE010000126.1 GCA_031253365.1 Oscillospiraceae bacterium
CAACGGGTCATACTTGTTATATTTTTCATAAAAATCGCGCAATTTGGCGGGCGTCGTCCCGAAGTCGTTCACCGCCCCGCACATGGTAATCCTGAACCCCGTTTCCCTCGCCGCCGAAGCCACCGCTTCCGGCTCGAAGTACATATCGAAAGCCGCCGTAATCCCCCCCGAAACATATTCAAGAACCGCCAGCTTCGTAAACCAATAAATATGCTCGGCACCCAGCTTGGCTTCCATGGGGAAAACCCGCTTGTTAAGCCAGTCGAGAAGGGGAAGGTCGTCCGCGTAGGAGCGCAGGAACGTCATGGCGGAATGGGTATGCGCGTTCTTGAACCCGGGAATGAGCAGGTTGCCCTTCGCGTCGATTTCCTTGTCGAACACGGCGGGAGTCCCCCCCGCGCCGCTTTCGCGCCCGCCGTCGCAGATACATTCGATAACGCCGCCGTTTACGCACAGCGCGCCGTCGGTAATGCTCATGTCCCCGTTTAATATTTTCGCGTTGCGGATAATCGTTTTCATGGGCAACCTCCGAAGAATATAGGTTCTTAATACGCCTTACCCCAATAAATCAGCGTCTCCGCCTTCTTCCCGCAACAGACGCATTTGTCGGAAACACTCTCCTGTTCAAACGGAATACACCTTGAACCCGCCCCCGTTTTTTCCTTAACCTCGTCTTCACATTCGGCGTCCCCGCACCACATCGCCCTTATGAAACCGTCGCCGTTTTTGCTCAAAGCGGCGTTCATTTCATCAACGCTGCCGCAGGTGTAAGTCCTCGCTTTTATGTTTTCAAGCGATTTTTCATAAATATTCTTTGCCAAGTCGTCTAAAAGCCCCGTCACCGAACCGTCAAGAGCGTCGAGGGAAACGGGCGACTTCTCCCCCGTATCCCGCCTTACAACCACGCATTGATTTTTTTCTATATCCTTCGGACCTATTTCAAGCCGAAGGGGAACCCCCTTCATCTCATACTCGGCAAACTTCCATCCCGCCGAATTGTCGGAATCATCCAGCTTAACGCGAAAGCCCGAGGCTTTGAGCCGCCCCTCGACTTCGCGCGATTTGTCGAGAACCCCCTCTTTATGCTGGGCGACGGGGATAACAACCACCTGAACCGGCGCTATCTTCGGCGGCACAACCAACCCCGAGTCGTCGCCGTGCGACATGATAATCGCCCCGATTAACCGCGTCGTTACCCCCCATGAAGTCTGGTGCGCGTATTTAATCGCGTTATCCTTATCCGTAAATTTTATGTCGAACGCCTTCGCGAACCCGTCCCCGAAATAATGGGTGGTTCCCGCCTGCAACGCTTTTCCGTCGTGCATGAGCGCTTCGATACAATAAGTGGCGACCGCCCCCGCGAACTTGTCGCTTTCGGTCTTTTTGCCCTTTATGACGGGCATATTCAGGTCTTCGGCGCAAAAATCAGCGTAAACATCAAGCATTCTTTCGGTTTCGGCGACCGCCTCTTTCGCCGTCGCGTGAACCGTATGCCCCTCCTGCCACAAAAATTCCCGCGAGCGCAGAAACGGGCGGGTGGTCTTTTCCCATCTCACCACCGAACACCATTGGTTGTACAGTTTCGGCAAATCGCGGTAGGATTTGATAATATTGGCGTAATGCTCGCAAAAAAGCGTTTCCGACGTGGGGCGAACGCACAGCCGCTCGGTTAATTCCTCCTGTCCGCCGCGAGTAACCCACGCCACTTCCGGCGCGAAGCCTTCGACGTGCTCTTTTTCTTTATTCAGCAGACTTTCGGGAATAAACATGGGCATATAGACATTTTCGTGCCCGGTATCCCTGAAACGCCCGTCAAGCAGCCTTTGGATATTCTCCCACATCGCGTAGCCGTAAGGACGGATAACCATGCAACCCTTAACGCCGGAATATTCAATTAACTCCGCTTTTTTCACTATATCGGTATACCACCTCGCGAAGTCGGTATCGCGCGGGGTTATCTCTTCCACCAATTTTTTTTCGCCCGCCATTCAAAAGCCCCCTCCGGCAAATGCTTCGTCGCCTTAAAGTATACACCAATCTTTTTTTTTTTTCAAGTATTTATAAAATTTTTGTAAATATCTTTATTTTTACAATAAAACGTGATATAATTACCGTAAAATTACGTTTAACTGCAAGAGGTGATATGTTTGGCTTTTGAATCACTGCCCGGGGTGAAAATCAAATCGGCGGACGAAAAGCAAACCTTTATAATAGCCGATTTTTTCTCCGTTTACGAAAAAGGCAATGAAATTCCCGACATCTACAAATGGACAGACGTCATTTCCGTTACGGAAAACAGGGATGTTTTCATCATAGTCACGAACGTCAAAACATACCGCATATCGAAGGCTTCCGTTCCCGATTCGCTGACGCTGCTCACGGTGAGGGCGATTATCGAAGGGGCGATTGCCGTCAGCCCCGGTGTGGAATACAGCTTCGGGAAACGCATACTTCCGCCGAAAACCCTTTGCGTAGGCTGCGAAATTCCCACCGACGCCTATGTCGCCACCGGCGCGTATGCCGAAAAAGAGGTGAACAATTCAAACGTGGTGCTTTTAAGCGCCGGGCTTGACAGAATAATCTGGACGATTTTCCCGCTCGCCACAATCGCGATGTTCGCGATTTTGAGCGTTTTCTGGGGCGACGTACTCAACAATCTGATTAAGTTCATCCCCATTTCCTTATTCGCGGGGGGCGCGGTGGCGATGGTGTTTTATCTCGTGTGCGCGTTCGGGGCGAAGACCCTGTACGGCAGGATTTTGCGCGACGACCCCGCCCTTCTGGAAGAAATTACCTTCGTGGTGTGCGACGAGGGGTTCATTGCCGCGGAAAGCGGCATTTACGACTTTTCCGAGATAATTTCCTGGAACGAATCCGCTTATTTTATCGAAACCAACCACGTCTATATAGTGTTTAAGAACAAGAAAGCCGTTTTCTGGCTTCCGAAAAGGCTTTTCCCGAAGGACAAGCACAGCGAGCTGTCGGACTTCATAGCCGACAGGCTTCAGCAAAGGTAGGTGACGGCGAATGAATACGGTTGTTGTTTCATCCACCATGAACATAGACGGCAGGGAGTTTTTGCTCGCGGATGTTTCAAGGGGTATGGGGCAGGTCGGCGTTTTGAAAAGCAACAGCGCGCCCGGTTCCGACACGGACGTGTTTTATGTGGAAAGCGAGCCTGTTTTCAGCATGAGCAAGCACAACGCCTTCGACCCCGCCGCGGACAAGCTTATCGCGCAGGTTTCGGGAATTGAAAAATGTTCGGATTACGTAAAAACGCGGCTTTCCGTCGTCGGGGACAATTTTTTTCTTTTTAACCAAGGGTTGGCGCGTTCGGTAACCCCAGTGCTTGAACTGCTGACGGAAGGGTTGTACGTCGTCCACGAATCAAAAATGATTCCGAGCGACGGGGCGGGGAACTTTTTTTGGAACGCCTACAACATCCGTCACGAGGTCGCGGGGAGCGCGGACAAAAACAGCGTCATCGGCGACGCGAATTTCTCGCCTTGCTTCCTTATCCCATGCGAACAGGCGGCGAGCTATCAGCCGAAAAAAATGAGCGTCCTGTCGGAAAAAATCGAAAAGGGGAAAATTTCGGGCGGGGTGGCGTACCACGTCACGGGGATGTTTTCCGCGCTTTTGGACGGGCATCACACCGCGACGGCTTGCCTTTTGAACGACAAGGATTTCAAATGTCTCGTGATAGAGCCTTTGAACGACGTCGTATACGATTCCGAAGAAAATCCCGGCAAGAAGAAAATCATCGCGCTGTCCTGCCCGTTCGTTAAAATCCCGATTGGGGATTTGCCGGAAAATATGCTGGAACGCTTTTTGGTAACGCGTAAATACGCAAGACCCGCCACTTACGGCGAAATAAAGTCAAAAGCGGCGAAAAGCGTCAAAACCACCAGCAAACGCGCTTTTCCGGCGGCGGTATACGAAAAGGCGGCGCAGCTCCCCGACTGCGCGATGGCGGAATCCGCAGCCGGCGTGAACAACCTTTCGGAAGAGCAGCTCGGCGCGCTTTTGGCGGGCGAAGTCAAATACGATGATAAAATAATCATCTCAAGCAATTATTATTCCAGCGTAACGACCGCCTGCAACTATCTGCAAACGGCGAATTTCGCCCGATTCCTGACGTTTGCCCTCGATATAATGAGGAACGAGGGGCTTTCCGCCGCGCACAAATACGTCGCGGAAAGGCTGCTTAACATAATGCACCCCTCGGTACACGAATACTTTGCCTCAGTAGCCGCCGAAAAAGGCGAGACCGACGGATTTGTCCCGGAAATCGCCCACAAATACATCAAGCGTTGGGAAGAACATCGGGAGATTAAACGCCACGAGGAGGAAGCCGAAATGCACGCCCGCAAAAAACGCCACGAAACCTTGCAGGCGGTAAGCGAAACCAGGGGAATCGCGACACTGGAAGCGGCGGTACGCGATATAGGCAACATACCGAAAAAATAGTCCGCACTCGCAAAAAAAAAAAAAAAAAACAGGGCGGGACAATTCCCGCCCGAATAATCTCCGCAGTGTAAAATATAATGATAACATTACAGCCCGAATAATTCCTTCGTGTCCCTCGCAATCAGCAATTCCTCGTTGGTGGGAACGACCCAAACCTCGGCGCGGCTGCCGTCCTTGGTAATTCTCTCGAAGCTGCCCCTCACCCGAGAGTTTTTGTCCACGTCGAAATCAATCCCGAAGAACTCCATGTCAAGGCAGACGTCGCGCCGAATATCGGCGGCGTTCTCGCCTATCCCCCCCGTGAAAATCACCGCGTCAAGCCCGCCCATCGCGGCCGTATAAGCGCCGATGTATTTTTTTATCCCGTAGCGCAACATCGCCGTGGCAAGCAAGGCGCGACCGTCCCCTTTTTCGGCGGCGACGGTAATCTCGCGGTTATCGGAAAAACCGCCGATACCGAGCAACCCGGATTTCTTATTGAGATAATCGTCCGTTTCCGCGGGGGTCAGCCCCAATTTTTTCTGAATATAAGTAACCGCCGACGGGTCAACCGAGCCGGAACGCGTTCCCATTAAAATTCCGTCAAGCGGAGTAAACCCCATGGAGGTATCGACCGATTTCCCGTTGCAAACGGCGGTTATCGAAGAACCGTTTCCGAGATGGCAGGAAACGAGCTTTAAGTCCTTGACGCTGCGCCCCATTTTCCGCGCTAAGCTCATGCTCACAAAACGGTGCGACGTTCCGTGGAACCCGTATTTGCGGACGTTGTACTTCTCGTAACATTCATAAGGCATACCGTATATGAACGCATAATCGGGGATTGTTTGGTGGAAAGCCGTATCAAACACTGCGGCTTGCGGCACGTTTTCGGGAATGACCTTCTTGCAAGCCCATAACGCCAGCGCGTGCGCGTGATTATGAACCGGCGCCAGCTCTTTCAGCTCGTCGATTTTTCTGATAATATCATCCGTAATGCGGGTTGTTTTGTTAAAGACTTCCGCCCCTTGGACAATGCGGTGACCCACGGCGTTAATCTTATCCATACCGGAAATCACAGACGCCGGGCTGTGTATCAAGGCGTATACAACCTTTTCAAAAGCCTCGGTATGGGTCGGAAAATCACAGTTTTCCTCGTATTTGCGCCCGTCGAAAGCCGTGTGCGATATGCGCCCGTCAATACCGATACGCTCGCAGTTGCCCTTGGCGATAACCTGTTCGTTAATCATCTCGATTAACTGATACTTGAGGGACGAACTGCCCGCGTTGATAACAAGAATATTCATTTTTTACCTTCCTAATCCTCATGGAATGGGCGACCGCCGAAAACCCCTTTCGGAGACCGCCGACAATATGTTCCATTATTTTACAACATAATGATTAAAAAATCAAGTGTTATTGCAGAAAAATAATTAAAAAATCAAGGCGGGAGGATATACCATGAAAATCGCGGCGATTATCGCGGAATACAACCCTTTTCACAACGGGCATAAGTATCACGTCGAGCAAACCCGCAGCGTTGCCGGTTCCACCCACATCGTAGCCGTAATGAGCGGAAATTTCACCCAACGCGGCGATATTGCGGTCACAGACAAGCATAAACGCGCCGAAACGGCTTTGCGTAACGGCGTCGATTTGGTAATTGAACTGCCGGTCGCGTTTGCCCTGTCAAGCGCGGAACAATTCGCGGCGGGCGCGGTAGCTTTGATTAACGCGCTCAACTGCGTGGACATTCTCAGTTTCGGAAGCGAGAGCGGCGACATCGAACTTCTCAAAGAAGCGGCGGGCGCCGCGCATTACGCCGTTACCACCGACGATTTTTTCAGCGCCATGAAAAGCGGATTGACATACCCCGCCGCGCTGCAAAAAACAATCGAAAAATACTATACCGACGATGTGGTTTACGCCTTAACCGAACCCAACAACACCCTCGGCGTGGAATACATCAAGGCGTTAAACGAGTCCGGCTCCTCAATCACGCCTTTCACGGTGGCGAGGAAGGGCGCCGCGCACGACGAACACAAAGACGACCGCAAAGAAATCGCGAGCGCTTCGCAGCTCCGTAAAATGCTGGCGGAAGGGGAAGATGTTTCGTCGCTTATGCCGAATATGGGCGAAACAACCGACTACGCGGACATTAGGCGGCTGGAAACCGCTGTTTTGGCTTCCCTTCGCTTGATGAGCCCGGCGGCGATTAAGCGCGCGCCCAACGTCCGTCAAGGTCTGGAAAACAGGATTTACAGGGCGGCGAGGGCGGCGAGGAGTTTGCCCGAACTTTTCTTTCTCGCGAAAACAAAGCGTTACACGATGGCGAGGATACGCAGGGCGGTGTTATGCTGTTTCCTCGGGATTACCAAAAGCGACGTAAAATTACCGCCGCAATACGCGCGAATTTTGGGGATGAACGAAAAAGGGCGCGAAATCCTGTCCGCCGCGAAAAGCGAACTGCCCGCGGACACGTCGCTCGCCGCCCTGATGAAACTCGGCGACGGGCAAAAACGTCAGGCACTTTTGGAGGAACGCTGTTCAAACGTATACGCATTGGCTTTCGAGAAACGGCTTATGTGCGGCGGGGAATTCACCGCGAAACCCGTGATATTGTAGGCAACCCTTTTTTAATTCAGCTCCCTCGCGCCGTACACCTTAACCGAGAGGAACCCCGCAAGAACGCTCACGGCGACGGCCAACGCCGCGTAAAGCGGTTCAAACCCGACGTAAATCACCCTCGCTGAATCGAACCACATCATGGGCGTCACGGCGCGAACCGGAAGGTTATACGCCTCAAACGCCACCCCCAAGGCATAGAAAACCGCGACCGCCCACACGGACGCGGTCAGGGCTTTCCCACGCCCCCTCAAAACCGTCGAGAGCAGTATTCCTAGGAACATAAACACCTGGGCGGTCAAAAACATCCCGAACATTGAAAGTGTGATACTTCCCGCGTTTATGACCGAAACGTCCTTTAACTGCGCGAGGAACGTCAGCACGGCACCCGCCCAGCAGACGAACACAACAAAAAACGAGTTAAGAACCGCCGCCGCCATTTTCCCGCATACCGCCTCTGAACGCTTAATCGGCTTGGTGTAAAGGAATTCCGCCGTTTTGTCGCGTTCTTCTTTCGACAATATGTCCGCCCCCAGTAAAGCCGCGTGAATATAAGCGACAAGCCCGCACCACAAAAACATACAGATATACCAGCCCTGCGCCGTTGACACCGAGATGATTTCGGAGGTGCCGGGTTCGTATTTTCCCATACCCATCATAAGCTGAACGAGCCTGGGCATGATATTTATCATTTTATCAAAATCCATAGGGGTTTCGCCGCCCGTCACAACGGCGTATTCCCCGAACCCGACGGCGGAAAACGCGAACATCGCCGCGCCCCATATTATCACAGCCTTCAAGTTGGCACGCATCTCCCGCCTGAAAACATTAAACATAACGCGACCTCCGAAAACTTTTTCAAACCGCCGCCCTGACGTCTTTTTTTATGAAAACCACAAATCCGGCGGCGGCAAACAAGAGCGTCAGAATCCAGGCAAGCGCGAGGAACCGCGTTTCATACGCGCCGTTGGCGATAATGTAACCGTTGTCGAAATATCTCAAAGGCGAAAGGTAACGGAGCGCTTCGCTGTCCGCGATTGAGCTTACCATTCCGATAAAAAACACGCCGAACGCCACCCCCATGGTCAGGGAAACCGCGGATTTTATCCTGTCAAACAAAACCGCCAGAAACATTCCCAAACACAGGAAGAAAAGCTGTATGAACGTGAACGTCAGCGCAATCAGCGCGAACGTCTTAAAATCAAAGCCGTCCGGCGACTGTATGCTCACGCTCACAACCGCCGCAATATAAAACGACACCTGCGATATAAACAAAACGGCAAGAGCCGCCGACAGCTTTTGCAGATATATGAAAGCGCGGGGGACGGGCTTGCTTAACAGAAAATCGACCGTTTTCATGCGGTTTTCCTTTGAAATGACGCTCAACCCCAGATTCAGCGCCTGAACAGCCGCCGTCAACCCTATGTACAGAAAAACATACGAGAAATACCCCACCGAACCCGTAAACAAATCCGGATTGATTTCCAGACTTGCCAGAACCGCTTCCGGCAGCTTTGAGAGCATATCCTTTATCGCGCCGCTTTCTTCGACGAACATCGGCATCGCCGACATAACCAGCGGCAAAAGCACGGCGTAGGTTATGACCCACGCAACCGCAGACTTCCTGTATTGCCTCATTTCGCTGACAAATATATTCACGCCGACAACGTCCCCTTTTCATTCGTAATAATGGAGAAAAATTTCTTCCAGCGACGGCTCCTCAATCGAAACATCCGTGAGTTCCAGCCCGGACAGCTTCGCTATAACGCCGTTTATATCCCCTTTGAACATAAAACTCGCGGAATTTTTATCCGTCACATAGTTCATAACGCCTTCCCCTTTGAAATAATCCGCGTCTATGGGGTTAGCGGCGGTCACGCCGTATTTTTTGTAATTATCGTTCCGCAACTCGCTGATTTTCCGCACGCCGACGATTTTACCGTCTTTGATAATCGCGACGCGGTCGCACATCTTCTGAACCTCGCTCAAAATATGCGACGAGAATAAAATTGTCGCGCCTTTTTTGTTTTCTTCCCGCAGTATATCAAAGAACGTCTGTTGGATAAGCGGGTCAAGCCCTCCCGTCGGTTCGTCGAGCATAATCAGTTTGGGCGAATGTAAAAGCCCCTGAACAATCCCGACCTTTTTTTTGTTCCCGTAGGACAAATCCTCGATTTTACGGTTAAGGTCAAGTTCCAGCCTTTCGGAAAGCTCTTTTATGCGCGCCGAACAGTCCTTCTTGAAAAAACTCGCGGAATATCTCAGCAGGTCGATTACCTTCATCCCGTCATAATAAAACACCTCGGACGGAAGGTACCCGACGTCTTTCGCGATTTCGGACGCCTCCTTTATACAGTCTTTCCCGAAAATCCTCGCTTCTCCGCGGGTGGGGAAAATCAACGCCAAAAGCACGCGCATGGTGGTGGATTTTCCCGCGCCGTTCGGACCGATAAACCCGAAAATCTCCCCTTGCGCGACATTGAAGCTGACGTCGACAATCCCTCTGTGCCGCTTCTTTCGACCGTAATACTTGGTTAAATTATTGATTTCGATTACATTCGCGTCCATGTCACACCTCCGCCTGCCCCATGCAGCCGATTTCCCTCAGTGACGTCGCCCCGTCCCTGCCCACGACAATGTGGTCGATTAACTCAATATCCATCAATTTGAACACGCCGGCAATCTCCTTCGTCGCGTCAACGTCCGCGCGGGAAGGCAGACAACTTCCGGCGGGGTGGTTATGGGCGATTACCAATCTGCCGCAATTATTCGCGAATATCGCCCGCGCGATTTTCCTTACGGGTATGTTGACGCCGCCTATGGTTCCGGAACAAACCTTTTCGGACGAAATCAGCTTTAAGTCGTCGGTGAGATAAACGCAGTAAATCTCCTCGTCCCGCGCCGACGCGAAAAGGGCGGAACAGTAACTCTTCAAGCGTTCTGAATTGAAAAGTTCGGTTAATTCCCCCTCGGTTTTCCGCGTCAGATATATTTCCGCGAGCATACGGGAAAAACAAATTAAGGAAGCGGCGTTGGCGCCTACGCCCTTAACCTGTGTAAGTTCGCCGTAACCCGCGTTCAACACGCCCGTGAGCGAGCCGAATCTTTCCATAAGCTCATGCGCCGTCGCGTTGGTGTCGCGGTAGGGAACGGCGTAATACAGCAAAAACTCCAACACCTCATGCTCGGGGAAGTTGTTCAGTCCGTCTTTGAGGAATTGTTCCTTTTTCCTTTGTCTGTGCCCGTGATGCCGATTTTTACGGTTTTCGTCAGTCGTCATTGAGAATCGCTCCCGTACTCGCGCCCGTGACCGCTTTTGAATAACGTCCGAGATAGCCCGCCGTTTTTTTCGTCTTTACGGCGCGTTCCTTTTTCCGTTCCGCGATAACCGCGTCGTCAACAAGCAGCTCAACCTTCCTGTTCGGAATGTCCACGCTGATTTTATCGCCGCCGTCCACGTAAGCAATCAGCCCGCCCACCGCCGCTTCGGGGGAAATATGTCCGATTGCCGCGCCGCGAGACGCCCCGCTGAACCGCCCGTCGGTGAGCAACGCGACCGAACCGTCCAAACCTTTTCCGGCGATTGCCGCCGTGGGAGCCAACATTTCCGGCATACCCGGTCCGCCCTTCGGTCCTTCGTAACGGATAACCACGACGTCTCCCGCCGTGATTTCATCGTTCAAAATCGCGTCAACCGCGTCCTGTTCGGAATCGAAAACCTTTGCCGTTCCCGTAAAGCGCATCATTTCGGGAAGGACGGCGCCCTGCTTCACGACCGCGCCGTCTTCGGCTAAGTTGCCCCTTAAAACCGCTATTCCCCCGTCGTCGCGAACGGGGTTCTTTATATGCCTTATTACCGCGCCGTCCGCGTGACGCGCCGCTTTGACGCGTTCATACTGCGTTCCCGAAATTGTCGGCGCGTTCAAATCAAGCAAATCGGACTTCGACAATTCGCGCATGACCGCGCCTATTCCGCCGACGGCGTTCAAATCCTCTATGAAAATGTCGCTCGCGGGGTTCAGCCTGCATAACTGCGGAACGCGGCGGCTGATTTCGTCTATGTCGTCCAACGTAAGAACCACTCCCGCCTCGCGCGCGACCGCCGGCAGATGCAGCACCGTGTTCGACGATGCGCCGATTGCCATATCCACGGTTAGCGCGTTGAACATATTTTCTTTCGTAATGATGTCCGACGGCTTTACGTTATTTTCATATAACTTCATAATGAGCTCGCCCGTTTCTTTGGCGAGGCGGCGGCGCGCCGAGGTCACGGCGGGCAAGGTGCCGCCGAACGGCAAAGCCATGCCGAGCGCTTCGGTAAGGCAGTTCATTGAGTTGGCGGTATACATTCCCGCGCAGGAACCGCAAGTGGGACAGGCGTTATCCTCGAAATCCTTGACGTCGCTTTCGCCTATTTCCCCGTTTTTGAATTTGCCGATTGCCTCGTATATTTCGGAATAACCCACGCGCTTGCCGCCGACCGTCCCCGCGTTCATGGGTCCGCCCGACACGAAAGCGGACGGGATATTCAGCCGCGCCGCCGCCATAAGCATACCCGGAACGATTTTGTCGCAATTCGGTATAAACACCGCCGCGTCCGTCGGGTGGGCGGTAAGCATAACCTCTATGCTGTCGGCTATCAATTCCCGCGAGGCGAGGGAATATCTCATACCCATGTGATTCATCGCCAAACCGTCGCACACGCCGATTGTAAAAAACTCAAAAGGAACGCCGCCCGCGTTGCGGATTCCGTCTTTGACCGCCCGTGAAATTTCATGCAGGTGCGTATGCCCGGGAACATAATCGCTCGCCGCGCACACCACGGCTATGAACGGCTTTTTCATTTCGCCGTCGGTCAATCCGAGCGATTTCAGCAACGCGCGGTGCGGCGCGCGTTCAACGCCCTTCGTAAGCAGTTCGCTTCTCATCGTGTTTGTGTTCCTTTCATATAAAGGTTACCTATTGACTTTCGGTCAAGTTATAATGTATAATGGACACGGGTGTATTCACAGCGGAAAGTTCTTTTTCTACGGAGGTAACATTACGGTGAAAGTTGCTGATATGGTAAAAAAAGTTTTGCTCTGCGGTCAGCGCAGTTCATGGGAACACGGTTTCGCCGCTCAAAGCCTGTACGAGGCGGGCGATGAAGAAACCTTTGTCATGCTCGCACACGACGCCGTGTCAAGACAGCACGAAGACGGGCGGCTCGGAATAATAGGCGACCATTCCCTCATTACCGACCCCGCCGCGAACGGCGAACCCGTGTGGAGGGCGTTTGAACACACGAAAAACGAATACTATAAAGAAGGCGCCGAAAAGATGCTTCAATATTTGATGATGTACGGGAGAAGGACCCCGGACGGGGTGCTGTTCCATTCCGCCGAAAGCACCTATTCCGGATTTTCCGCCGACCAATTTTGGGTGACAACCTGTTATAGTTTACCGCCTTTTTTGGCGCTGATGGACGAATTCACCGAGGCGACGAAACAATACGGCGGTTATTACAACATACTGTGCGATGAAGACACGGGGCTACTCTTTCACAGCTACGACTACAAACAAAGCGTCTATATAAAACAAAAACTGTGGGCGACGGGCAACGGGCTTGCCATGCTCGGAGCCGCCCGCCTTATGACGGAAGCGATAAACAAACGCGAGTTCAAAATAGCGAACGACTTGCAAAGCGCGGGAATTGCCCTTTTGGAAGCCATGCTTAAATTCCAAAATTCCGACGGACGGTTCCATAATATTTTAAACAACGACAAGACCTTTTTGGACGGCACTTCGGCGATGATGGTCGCCTCTTTCATCTACCGCGGAATTTCCGAGGGTTGGCTGGACGAAAAATACAAGAAAAAAGCCGATTTAATCAAGGAAACCATGATTGACTATATAGACGGCGACGGGGTGATACACAGTGTTTGCAGCTCGCTGGACTTCGAGAAGGAAGGGACGTCAAACGTGGCTCAGTCGGCTTTTGTCATGATGGACGCGTGGGCGAAAAAGGTCGTGGTCTAAGCGCCTTGCGCCTTCTCAAATTGGCTGTTGTACAGCTCGGCGTAAAACCCGCCCCGCGCGATTAACTCGTCGTGGCTGCCCTGTTCCGCTATGTCGCCGTCTCTCATTACGAGAATCAAGTCGGCGTTCTTGATTGTGGAAAGCCTGTGAGCGATTACAAAGCTCGTCCGTTCCCGCATAAGGTCGTCCATCGCCCTTTGGATGCGCGATTCCGTCAGGGTGTCAACCGAACTCGTCGCCTCGTCGAGGATAAGTATTCTCGGGGCGGCGAGAACCGCCCTCGCGATTGTCAAAAGCTGCTTTTGCCCCTGCGAAACATTGGTGACTTCCTCGTTGAGCGTCATGTTATAGCCGTCGGGGAGCGTTTTTATGAAGTGGTGGGCGTGGGCGGCTCTCGCGGCGGCGATAACCTCGTCGTCGGCGGCGCAAAGACGCCCGTAACGGATATTCTCCATAATCGAACCGTTGAACAGCCAAGTGTCTAGAAGCACCATCCCGAACGCCGAGCGTATTTCGCTCCTGTCATAAACGCGCAAATCCCGTCCGTCCACGAGTATTGAGCCGCAGTACACGTCATAAAACCGCATTAACAGTTTAATTATGGTGGTTTTCCCCGCGCCGGTCGGACCCACTATGGCTATTTTCTGCCCCGCCCTTATTTTAGCGGAAAAATCGTTTATGATAATTTTTTCCTCGTTGTAGCCGAAACGCACGTGCTTAAACTCCACGCTGCACGTTATATCCGAGGCGGAATGCGGTTTTTCCGCCGACGGCGGCATTTCCTCGCTGCCGAGGAACTCGAAAACGCGCTCCGCGGCGGCAAACGTCGACTGGACCATACCCGACACCTGCGCGATTTGTCCCAGCGGTTGGGTGAACTGCCGCGTATACTGAATGAACGCCTGAATATCACCCACGTTAATCCTTCCGTGAATGGTAAAATACCCGCCTATAATCGCAACGGCGACATAGCCCAAATTGCCCACGAACATCATCGTCGGCATCATCAGTCCGGAAAACGCCTGCGCCCTCCACGCCGAATGATACAGCATACCGTTATCCTCGTCAAACCGCTTCATTACGCGATTTTCGGCGTTGAACGCGCGAACGGTGTTCTGCGCCCCGAACACCTCCTCAATCTGCCCGTTCACGTGGCCGAGGTATTCCTGCTGATTTTTGAAATGTTTTTGTGAAATTTTCACGACGACGGATACCAAAACAATCGAAACCGGCATGACCACAAGAGCGATGAGCGTCATTACCCAGTCGATTGACAGCATCATGGCAAGTATTCCGATTACCGTGACGATTGACGTGATAATCTGCGTCAGGCTTTGGTTAAGACTCTGCGAAAGCGTGTCTATGTCGTTGGTGATAATCGAAAGCGTTTCCCCGTGGTTCTTGCTGTCGAAAAACTTAAACGGCATACGGTGGATTTTCTCGCTTAAATTCTTCCGCAGCTTGTAGGTCAGCTTTTGCGAAACGCCCGTCATCAGCCACCCCTGAATATAAGAGAACAGCGCGCTTACTATGTACAAGCACAAAACGGTAAGCAAAATCCCGCTTATCTTCGCGAAATCTATTCCGGTTCCGCCCGTCAGTTTTCCCATCAGACCTTTGGCAAGTTCCGTCGTCGCGTTCCCGAGTATTTTCGGACCGACGATGGCGAAAACCGTGCTTCCCGCCGCGAAGGCGAAAACAAAAGCCAGCGCGACTTTATACGCCGAAAGATACGCCGACAGCGTTTTGAGCGTAGCCTTGAAATTCTTGGGCTTTTCGACCTGCATCATCGGGCGCGGCGGACCGCCGGGAGGTCCCATGCGCCGCCTTCTTTGCGGTTGGTTTTTTTCGTCCATCACACATTCCTCCCCTCAAGCTCTTCTTTCGATAATTGCGAGTAGGCGGTTTGTCTGTAAGGCTCGCAGGTTTCAAGCAACCGGGCGTGCGTTCCTATTCCCGCGACGACGCCGTGTTCAAGGACTATTATGCGGTCGGCGTTCATAACCGTGCTGATTCGCTGGGCGACAATTATAACCGTGCTGTTTTTTGTCGCCTCGGATTCAAAAAGCGCCTTCCTTAAAGCGGCGTCGGTTTTGAAGTCCAAAGCGGAGAAGCTGTCGTCAAAAATATAAATCTCGGGGTTTTTGGCAATGGCACGCGCGATTGAAAGCCGTTGCCTCTGCCCCCCGGAAACGTTGGAACCGCCTTGGGAAATCGCTTCATCATACTTGCCGTCCTTGGACTCTATGAATTCTTCCGCCTGCGCGATTCGCGCCGCCCGAACAACGCGCTCATCGTCCATACCCTCGTCGGAATAAGCGATATTCGAGCGAACCGTTCCCGAAAACAGATAGCTCTTCTGCGGGATATACCCGATTTTATCGCGCAAATCCTCCAGCGTCACGTCTTTGACGTTCACGCCGTCAATCAGTATTTCCCCTTCGGTCACGTCAAAAAAGCGGACGATAAGATTAACAAGCGTGGATTTCCCCGAACCCGTGGAACCGATAATCGCCGTGGTTTCACCCGCGTTTGAAACGAAGCTGACATTGTTAAGGGCGTTTTCCTCCGCGTTGCGGTAACGGAACGAAACGCCGCGAAACTCCACCCGCCCCGTTATGTCCTTGAACTTCACGGGATTTTCGGGATTATTCACGCTGACCGGCTTATCCAAAACCTCTCCGATGCGCCTGAACGAAATCACCGCCCTCGGAAGTATGACCGACATCATCGACAACATGAGGAACGACATGATAATTTGCATGGCGTAATTTATGAAGGCGATTAAATCCCCCACAAGCATCGTCCCCGCGTCGATTTGCTTCGCGCCCTCCCATATTATGAGAACGGACACCCCGTTCATAATGAACATCATGGTCGGGAACATCGTCGCCATTACGCGGTTGATGAAAATGTTTATTTTCGTCAAATCCAAATTGGCGACGTCAAAACGCTTCTTCTCGTGTTCCTCGCGGGAAAAAGCCCTGATTACCGGCAAACCCGTAAGAATTTCGCGTGAAACGCGGTTGAGATTGTCGATTAACTTTTGTATGCGGTTGAATTTCGGCACCGCGACAACAAAAAGGGCAAGGACAATCGTGAAGATAATTCCCACGGCAAGCCCGATGACCCAACCCATTTCGCTCCCTTGGCGGATTACTTTGAAAAACGCGCCCAAACCCATTATCGGGGCAAAAATCAACAGCCTTACCCCCATGGCGAGAAACATTTGGGTTTGCTGAACGTCGTTGGTGCAGCGCGTTATCAACGACGCCGCGGAAAGCTCGTCGAATTCGCGGTTCCCGAACCGCAAAACCCTCCGAAGGGTCATCCTTCGCGTTTCCCTCGCGAAAAACGCGGCCAATCCGGCGGTGAGGAACGTCACGGTTA
>JAIRWE010000131.1 GCA_031253365.1 Oscillospiraceae bacterium
CAAAGCCGCGATTTTTCGTTCCCATTCACGGGGAATACAAGCATCTGCAAAAACACGCGCAGCTGGCGCGGAAAATGGGCATAGCCGATGCGAACATATTTATTCCGGGGCTGGGACAGGTTCTGGAAACCGACGGCGTGGAGATGAAAATCACGGGGCAGGCGACAGCGGGCGCCGTTCTTGTGGACGGTTCCGGCGTGGGGGACGTGGGTGCGGTCGTTCTTCGCGACAGGAAAAAATTAGCGGAGGACGGGCTTATAATAATAGTCGCGGCAATCGAAAGGGAAAGCGGCGACGTACTGTCCGGACCGGACATAGTTTCACGCGGGTTCGTCTACGTGCGGGAATCGGAAGAGCTGTTGGGCGAATCGCGCGAGCTTATGCGGAAAACGCTGGAAAATTGCACGGCGAACAGTTCCCGCGAGTGGGGAATGATTAAGAATATGATGCGCGACAAACTTTCCGACTTAATCTATGAGCGGACAAGGAGAGCGCCCATGATTTTACCGGTACTGATGATAATCGACGTTTGACCGCGCGGCTTTCATTCGTAATCCACCACGTTTATCCATGAAAGCAATAATTCCTTTTCTTCGGGCTTGCCCTTGACGCTTTGTGACGCGGCGACTACGGGCAGCCATTTTTCTATGTACTGCCTCGCTATATCGCTCTTTTTTGAAAAGAGTGCCATATACTTCGCCGCCAAATCGTTTTGTTCCTTCAGCCGAAACACCAAATAAGTCCGCGCGGCGTCGGCGGAGGCGTTGCCCTGCGTGGCGTGCGCCCAGTCGATTATGTAGGGTTCGCCGTCCTCCGACACAATCACGTTCCCCGTGCTGAAATCGCCGTGGCAGACCTTGTTGTGCGCGGGCATGGCGTTCAGGCGCGTGTGCAAATCGTAGCGCGTCGTCGCGTCAAGCTCGGTCTGATTGATTTTGCGGCTCATTTTATCGTGCAGTTTCGTAAGCAAAGGGGCACGCTTTGAATGAATTTCCATCTGCAAATCCACGAAAAGCTCGATGTACTCATCCTCGTTTTCGGGGTCTTCCCTCATTATTTCCGTCAAAGTGGAGCCTTGGATGAAGTCGGTCACAATCGCCCATTTCCCGCCGATTTTCGTAACCTCGCGCAGCTTCGGTATGGCAAGCCCCGTTTCCTCCACGCGCGCCTGATTAAGCGCTTCGTTAAGCACGTCGGATTTTGAGTAATCGCTGTCAAAAACCTTGATTATCAAGTCCCCGTCGCGATAAATGGTCTTTTTGCTCCTCTGCGTGACAATGTTATCGAGATTCATCTTCCTTACCTCCGTAGTAAGCGTTAATATACATTTGCTTGATTTCCTCGACTAACGGATACCGCGGGTTCGCGCCGGTGCATTGGTCGTCGAACGCGTCCAGCGACATTTTATCGAGCGTGGAAAGGAATTTTTCCTCGGGTATGCCGTAATCCGCGATTGTCTTTTTTATGCCTATTTGATTTTTAAGCTCTTCAATCTTCCCGATAAGGGCGGACAGCTTTTCCTCGTCCGTTCCGCCGATGCCGAGCGACGACGCGATTTGGGCGTAACGCTCCGAGGCGTTCGGGTAGACATACTGCGGGAAACTGCCCATTTTCGCGGGGGCTTTCGCGGAATTGTACCTGATGGTGTAATTTATCATAAGGGCGTTCGCCGTTCCGTGCGGCAGATGATGGTAACTGCCCAACTTATGCGCCATCGAGTGGTTGACGCCCAAGAACGCGTTCGCGAAAGCCATTCCGGCGATTGTGGCGGCGTTCGCCATCTTCTCGCGCGCCACCGGGTCGGCGGCGCCTTTTTCGTAAGCGCGGGGAAGGTACTCGAAGATAAGGCCCACCGCTTTAAGCGCCAAGGCGTCGGTAAAATCGGTCGCCATCACCGAAACATAGGCTTCCAGCGCGTGGGTCAGGGCGTCTATCCCCGAAGCGGCGGTAAGCCCTTTCGGGGCGTCCGCCATCAGGTTCGCGTCAACGACGGCCATATCCGGCATCAGCTCATAATCGGCGAGGGGGTACTTTATCCCCTCGTCGTCGGTAATCACGGCGAACGGCGTAACCTCGGAACCCGTTCCCGCCGTGGTCGGAACGGCGACAAAATCAGCCTTTATCCCCATCTTCGGAAACGTGTAAACGCGCTTTCTTATATCGGTGAAGCGCATTGCCATATCCTCAAAATCAACGTCGGGATGCTCGTACAGCACCCACATGATTTTCGCGGCGTCCATCGCCGAACCGCCGCCCAACGCGATTATACAGTCGGGCGCGAACGAGGACATAAGTTTCGCCCCGACTTTCGCGCTCGATAACGTCGGGTCGGGTTCGACGTCGAAAAAGACAGAGCTTTGGATTTTCATCTCCTCCAACTTTTCCGTGATATGTTTGGTGTAACCCGCGTTGAAAAGGAATTTGTCGGTGACGATATACACCTTTTTCTTCCCCATCAGCCCGCCTATTTCTTCCAGCGCCAAATCAAGGCAGCCGCGTTTGATATAAGTTTTTTCCGGGGCGCGGAACCAAAGCATATTCTCCCTCCTCTTCGCCACTGTTTTGACATTCAGCAAATGTTTCACGCCCACGTTTTCGGAAACGCTGTTGCCGCCCCAGGAACCGCATCCCAGCGTCAGCGACGGCGTAAGCGCGAAATTATAAATATCGCCTATCCCCCCATGCGACGAGGGGGAATTGAGCAGAATTCTGCAAGTTTTCATCCGTGAACAAAACCGCTCGAATTTCTCTTTTTCGGCTTTTTCGTCCATGTAAATCGACGCGGTATGCCCGAAGCCGCCGTCCCTGACAAGCCGTTCGGCTTTGTCGAGCGCGTCCGAAAAATCCGCCGCCCTGTACAAGGCGAGAACGGGCGAAAGTTTTTCATGCGCGAATTCTTCGGAAAGCTCGACGCTTTCAACCTCGCCTATCAGTATCTTCACGCTTTCCGGGACTTTTATCCCCGCCAATCCGGCAATCGTGAAAGCCGACTGCCCGACGATTTTCGCGTTCAGCGCGCCGTTTATGATTATCGTTTCGCGGATTTTCCCGGCTTCCTCTTCGCTCAGGATATGACAGCCGCGCCGCCCGAACTCGTCCTTTACCCGCTCATAAACGCCGTCAAGCGCGATGACGGACTGCTCGGACGCGCATATCATGCCGTTGTCGAAGGTTTTGGAGTGGATAACGGAGTTTACGGCAAGCCTTATATCGGCGCTGTCGTCAATGACGGCGGGAACATTGCCCGCGCCGACCCCGACGGCGGGCTTCCCCGAGGAATAGGCGGATTTCACCATGCCCGGACCGCCCGTGGCGAGGATTAAATCCGCCTCCCGCATAACCGTATTGGTAAGCTCCAGCCCCGGGACGTCAATCCATTCTATTATCCCTTCCGGCACCCCGGCTTTTACGGCGGCTTCCAGAATAATCTCGGCGGCGGCGGCGGAACTTTTCTTCGCGCGCGGGTGGGGGCTGATAATAATGCCGTTACGGGTTTTAAGCGCCAAAAGGCACTTGAATATGACGGTCGAGGTGGGGTTGGTGGTAGGGATTACCGCCGCTATAACCCCCACGGGTTCGGCGATTTTTATAATCCCCGCCGTTTCGTCCTCCTCGATAATCCCGCAGGTTTTCGTGTCGCGGTAAGCGTTATAGACATATTCGGCGGCGAAGGCGTTCTTAATGACCTTATCTTCCGGCACGCCCATGCCCGTTTCCTCCGCGGCAAGCCTCGCCAGCGGTATCCTCCGCTTATTGGCGGCGAGCGCCGCCGCGCGGAAAATTTTGTCAACCTGCTCTTGGGTGAAGCCCGCGAAAATTTCCTGCGATTGCCTTACCTTCGCCAACGCTTCTTCCAGAGCGGCGACGCCGTCAATAATCTTTCTTTCCATTAGACCTCCTCGGAAACCGTATAGGTGAAAACTCAGGCTGTCGCCCGCACCCTTTCTTTGTTTATCTGAAAGCATTTTAACACACGCGCGCGGATTTGTCAATAGGCGCGGCACGCCTTGACAACCGCGCCGAAAAAATGCTATAATACCGTCAGCTTCTTTGAACCATTTTCGAGTGAACGGAGTAAAAAATATATGGACACCAAATTCATTTTCGTAACGGGCGGCGTCGTTTCCGGACTCGGGAAGGGCATTACCGCCGCCTCGCTGGGCAGGCTGCTTAAACAAAGGGGGCTTAAAATCGCGGCGCAGAAGCTCGACCCTTACATGAACGTAGACCCCGGAACCATGAGTCCTTATCAGCACGGCGAAGTTTTCGTCACGGACGACGGCGCGGAAACCGACCTTGACTTAGGGCATTATGAGCGGTTCATCGACGAAAACCTCACGAAATCCAGCAATCTCACCTCCGGAAAGGTTTACCGAAACGTCCTCGAACGGGAACGCGCCGGCGGCTATCAGGGCGGAACCGTACAGGTAATCCCCCACGTCACGGCGGTGATAAAGGACTTCATCTATTCGGGGGCGCAAAACACCGACGCCGACGTGCTTATCACCGAAATAGGCGGCACGACGGGCGATATCGAGTGTCAGCCGTTTTTGGAGGCGATTCGGCAAATATCGCTCGAAAAAGGGCGCGAAAGCTGCCTTTTTATCCACGTTACGCTGGTTCCCTATATGCAGGGTTCGGGCGAACACAAATCCAAGCCCACCCAACACTCCGTGAAGGAGCTGCGCTCCATGGGCATTTCGCCCAATATAATCGTCGCGCGGGCGAACGAACCGCTGACCGACGGAATCCGCGAAAAAATATCTCTGTTTTGCAACGTGACGCCGGACTGCGTTATCGAGAACATCACCCTGCCCTCTCTGTACGAAGCGCCGCTCATGCTCCACCGCAACGGGCTTGACCGCGTCGTCTGCCGCGAATTGGGGCTGGATTCAAAAACCTCCGAACCCGATTTGAGCGAGTGGAGGAGAATGACCGAAAAAATCGCGGAACGCGGGCAAAAAATCAACATCGCCATAGTCGGGAAGTATGTCCGCCTGCACGACGCGTACCTCTCGATAATCGAAAGCCTCAATCACGCCGGGTTTGAAACCTCGGCGAACGTCGATATAATGTGGATTGACAGCGAAAACGTGACGGAAGAAACCGTCGGGGAGATTCTGAGCGGCGCGGACGGAATGATTGTTCCCGGGGGGTTCGGCGGCAGGGGAATAGAGGGGAAAATCGCCGCCTGCCGTTACGCGAGGGAAAACGACATACCCTACCTCGGAATATGCCTCGGTATGCAGGTCGCCGTGATTGAATTCGCGAGGAACGTCTGCGGGCTTGAGCGCGCCCATTCCAGCGAATTTGACGAAATAGCCGAAAACCCCGTGATTGATTTAATGCCGGACCAAACGGGGAAAATCGGGAGCGGCGGCACGATGCGCTTAGGTTCATATCCCTGTAAAATCACGGCGAACACCCTCCTCAGCCGTTTGTACGGCGAAAGGGAAATCAACGAGCGGCACCGCCACCGCTTCGAGTTTAACAACAAATACCGCGAAACTCTCACGGAAAAGGGCTTGGTAATCTGCGGGACGTCGCCGGACGACAACCTTGTCGAGGCGGTGGAGCTTAAAGAAAACCTGTTCTTTACGGGGGTGCAGTTCCACCCGGAATTCAAAAGCCGCCCGAATAAGCCGCACCCCTTGTTCCTGGGGCTTGTGAAAGCCGCAATCGAAAAAAAAGTTTAACGGGGAACCGCCCTCAGCGTTCCCCCGCCGCGCCGTCCAAACGCCTGTTCCTGAAATACAAAGCCGTATCGGCCGAAACCAACAGCAAATTCAGCGCGTAAAAAAATAACACATAGTTCGCGCCGTTAATCACGTTGTTGATTATTCCGCTTATGTACCCGGCGACAAGCGCGAGCAGGAAAATCAGGCTTTTCCCTTTCGCGGTTCTTGACCGGTACGATTTGTAAACCGAAAACGGCCACGCCGCCCCGAAACATAAAAGCATGATAACCTCAAAAATTTTCATCCGCAGTTCTCCCCTTCGCCGCAACACTCGCACCCGCCGCCGTTCGCGTCGACGAACAGCGCCGGGTCCACCCCCTGCCGCCTGTAATAATCGGCAATCGCGGCTCTCACCGCCTGCTCCGCGAGAACCGAGCAATGCAGCTTCGCGGGGGGGAGACCCCCCAACGCCTCGACCACGGCTTTATTGGTAAGGGCAAGCGCTTTTTCGAGCGGTTGCCCTTTGATTATTTCGGTGGCGATGGACGATGTCGCGATTGCCGCGCCGCACCCGAACGTCTTGAATTTCACGTCCGCGATGACGCCGCTCTCAACCCTGATGTACATCTTCATAATGTCGCCGCATTTGGCGTTCCCGACCTCGCCTATGCCGTTCGCGTCCGGAAGCTCGCCGACGTTCGACGGATTGGCGAAGTGTTCCATTACCTTTTCCGAATAAATCATAATTTCTCCTTAATCCTTTCCCATACCGGCGACAGCGCGCGCAATTTTTCCGCAATCGGCGGAAGCTGTTCGAGAAGATAATCTATTTCGCCGTCGGTCGTGTATTTCGACATCGTAATCCTCAGCGAGCCGTGCGCGATTTCGTGCGGGAGCCCGATAGCCAAAAGGACGTGCGACGGGTCAAGCGAACCCGACGTGCAAGCCGAACCGCTTGACGCGGCTATGCCCTTCAAATCGAGTTGCAGCAAAAGCGCCTCCCCCTCTATCCCCTCGAACGAAAAATTGAGGTTATTCGCCAAACGCCGCGTCAAATCACCGTTTAGGCGCACTCGCGGAATTTTCATAACCTCGCCGCGAATTCTTTCGCGTTTGGCGAGTAAGGCGCGGTTCTTTCCGTCGATATCGCGGACGGCTTCCTCGATTGCTATTCCCAGACCGACAATCCCCGCGACGTTTTCGGTGCCCGCCCTGCGATTGCTTTCCTGCGCCCCGCCCTCGATTAAGGGGGGGAGGCGGAGCCTCGAACTCACGTAAAGCGCGCCCACGCCCTTCATGGCGTGGAGCTTATGCCCCGAAAGCGACAGCAGGTCGATATTCTGCGCCTTTACGTCTATGTGTACGTTCCCGACCGCCTGAACGGCGTCGGTGTGGAAAATAACGCCGCGCTCCCTGCAAAGCCCGCCGATTTCCGCAATGGGCTGAATCGTCCCTATCTCGTTGTTGGCGTACATAATCGTAACAAGCGCCGTGTCGGGGCGAAACGCCTTCTCCAAATCCTCCACCCGAACCACGCCGTTTTCGTAAACGGGCAGCTCCGTCACCGTAAAGCCGCGTTTTTCCAGGCTTTCGCAAACATGAAGAACCGCGTGATGCTCAAACGCCGAAGTGAT
>JAIRWE010000080.1 GCA_031253365.1 Oscillospiraceae bacterium
TAGACCGCTTTTCACTCGCGGAATACGGGGTTTCGCTGTCGGCGATTACCGAAAACTATGACCGTGTGGTTTACGGCGGCGAACGCGCCGGCAGCGGGGATTTTTACGGTATTTACGTAAAATTGACACAGACTGTTCAAAAAATCGCCAAAAAAAATAAAGCCGCCGCCAAACAGTTTCCGAGGAGGTCTATTGAAACGCAGTTTTGAATTCGGTTTTAACGTCGCTTATTGCGGAATAATATGCGCCTTAATCACAATCGTGATGTTTGCGGCGGTCATACCGTCGCTGGCTTATACCCTCGCCGCCTTTTCGGGGATTTTGGTTTGGAGCGTCAGCAAACAAATCGACCGCAAATGGGCTCTTTTAACCTACGCGGCGGGAGCGGCGCTGGCGTTTATCCTCACGCCGGAACCGGAAGCGAAAACGTATTTTATCCTGATTTTCGGGTATTATCCGCTGTTAAGGGAGAATATCCAAAGGATTAAGTTCCGGGTTTTACGTTTAATCGTGAAGCTGGCGGTTTTCAACGCGGCGGCGGTGGCGGCGTATTTTACGGTAATCTTTTTGTTTGGGGTAAGCGCGGGCGTCGTCCTTGACGGGCTTGAAGGCTTCGGGAGATACGCCGTTTACGTTTTTTGGGCGTCGGGCAACGTCGCGTTTTTTTTCTATGATTTTTCTCTGAAATACATGATGTACGCCTACATTCAGTGGATAAAACCCAAGTTGGATAAAAAAATAAGGTAAACCGCTTGTTTTTTCCGCGAAGAAATAGTATAATTGCCTAAGCGGTACTTTTTCCCGCCGTCTGACGGGCGGGGATTTGCCGCCGCCTGACAGTCGGTTACAAACAAAAATAAACGGAGGAATAAAAAATGGACGTCATTATCGAAACATCCGCGAGGCACGTTCACGTGACGAACGAAACGCTTGAAGTCCTTTTCGGGGCGGGGTACGAGCTAAGGAAAAAGAAGGATTTGTCCCAGCCCGGGCAGTTCGCCTCGGAAGAAAGGGTTACGGTCGTCGGGCCGAGGAACAAACTCGAAAACGTCTCCATACTGGGACCGACGCGTTCCGCCAATCAGGTGGAGCTTTCCGCGACTGACGCGCGTTCCATCGGGGTGAACATTGACGTGAGGGAGTCCGGGGACATAGACGGGACGCCGGGTTGCACCTTGATAGGTCCGAAAGGTCAAGTCGATATTTCACAGGGTGTCATTGTCGCGAAAAGGCATATCCATTTTACGCCGGACACCGCCGCCGAGTGGGGTATCAAGAACGGTCAAATCCTGAGCATTAAATTCGATACGAACGGCAGGAGCGCCGTTCTCGGCGATTTCGTGGCGCGTGTCAGCGAAAAATTCGCGAACGCCGCGCATATTGACACCGACGAGTCCAACGCCGTGCTTTGCGCCCCGGGTATGAAGGGCGAAATAATCAAATAGGGTTTTCGAGGGTTGCCGATAAGCGGCTCGATAGTACGGAGAAATTTTATGGAAGAAGACAGATTCTGCCAAAGTTGCGCCATGCCCATGGGAATCACCGATGAGCATTACGGCACGAACGAGGACGGGAGCAAAAGCGCGGATTATTGCGGTTATTGCTATGAAAACGGGAAATTCACCAAGGAACTGAGCATGGATGAAATGGCGGAAAACTGCGTAAAATTTATGGTAGACGATAAAATTACCGAGGAGGACGCCCGCAAAACGCTTTTGGAAACGCTGCCGACGCTTAAACGGTGGAGGAAATAACCGCCGAAAACCCCTCTCGCGAAAGCGTGAGCGACAAGGCGCGGATATGGCGGAACTGGCAGACGCGCCGGATTTAGGTTCCGGTGGGCAACCGTGGAGGTTCGAGTCCTCTTATCCGCAGGCACGGCCTGCCCTGTTTTTGTATGATATGTACAAAATGTTGTTTTGTTTTGTATGTATTATGTCAATGGATTTTTCCGGCGGGTAATGCTATAATGTACGTTAGGTAGATAGGCATCTGTTGTTGAAGGAGGTCACTTTCAAATGAAAAAACGCATTTTATCGACGATTTTGGTTGCGGCACTTATGTTCGGGGCGCTCGGCGGAATGTTTACGGTCGATGCGGGTGCGGCAAGCAAATGGAGCGGGTACACAAAGATTTCAAAGCCCGAGGATTTGCTGAAAATGAAGGATTCGACAAAGAAGTTTTATCTGTCGAAAAACATTGATTTAAGCGAATACGGTAACTGGCAGCCGATTAACTTCTTGGGAACGCTTGACGGGGACGGCTACGCGATAAGGAATTTGAAAAGCTCCGGCGACAAAACTGCCGGCGGTCTGTTTAGTCGGCTTGAACTCGCCACTGTCAAAAACCTCGGGTTGGTTAGCGTAACCGTTTCGGTAAAAGTGGGTGGCGGAACCGGAAGTCGCAAAGGTGTGGGCGGATTGGCGTCCGAAGCGTCCGAGTCCACCATTGAAAACTGCTACATTACCGGGCAGGTCAGCGGCTACAGCGAAGCGAACACGTCGGTATATTTCGACTGGGGATTGCAAAGCGTCGGCGGGCTTGTGGGTCATATCGACGACAAGGTTACGTTCAAGAACTGCGTAAACTTGGCGAGCGTAAATTTGAGCGGCGGACAATCCAGGAAGAAATCGTATGCGGGCGGAATAGTAGGGAACGGCTACAGTTCCGTACTCACCAACTGCTTAAACGCCGGGAAGGTCAGCTTCGCGCCGCGGGGCAGTAATGATGCCGCGACTGCTAAAATCGTGGGGTATGTCGGCGGCATAGCGGGGTATTTGGACGGAACGGCGACCTCGTGCCATAACACGGGGAAAGTCACTGCGGCGAGCGGTGAAAACGCCACGGCGGGCGATTTAATCGGGTACGGCGGGATGAACACCGTTACGAAAGACTGCGTCTATAACGGCAAAAACAGTTTCGTCGGTGCTTCCGACGACGGGTTCGCGGGGAAGGCGTCCAAAAAATCCTCCTCCACCATGAAAAAGCAGGCGACCTACAAAGGTTTCGATTTCAAGAAAATATGGTTTTCGGACGCGAAAATAAACAGCGGCTACCCCATACTGCAGAATATGCTGTCGAACTATAACGCGAGCAGACCCACCGCGAACAAAAAAGCGGGAAGTTATTCCAAAAACACGGAGATTACGCTGTCCACCAATCTGAGCGGCGTTACAATCCGCTACACCACCAACGGGAAAGACCCAACGACTTCCTCCACGAAGTATTCAAAGGCAATTAAGCTGACGAAGAACACGAAAATCAAGGCGGCGGTTTTCACTAACAACGGGAAAATAAGGGGTAAGGTTGTTACGTTGGATTACAAAGTGAAATAAGAATTTGTTTTCTTAGGTCGCCCTCGGAGAGCCAAACAACCTTCGGAATCCCCGTAAAGTGAGTTCCGGGGGTTGTTTTCCGCAGGCGAACAAAAGATTGAGGGGGGTTTATGCGTGGAGAATAATTCCGGCAAAGCTCTGGAAAGGCTTGTCGCGCTGTTTGACGAAGAAAGTTTTGTTGAAATCGGCGCGTTGAGCGCGGCGGAAGTCGTAACGGGTTACGGACTTATTGACGGCGCGGTTGTGTATGCGTTCTCCGAAAACGGTTCCGGAATGACGGGAGCGGCGGCGGATAAAATCAAGAAGCTGTATGAAAACGCCGTTAAAAACGGGTTCCCCGTAATCGCCGTTTACGATTCCAAAGGCGGCGACGTTAAAGACGGGCGCAGGCTTCTCGCGGCTTACGGAAATATCGCGGAAATGTGCGCGAGGCTTTCGGGCGTGGTGCCGCAGAGTTCCGTTGTCGCGGGGTTGTGCGCGGGGGCGGCGGCGGTTGTTTGCTGTATGGCGGATTTTGTAATCATGACCGAAAAAGCCGAGCTGTTCATAACCCCCCCCTTCTTATCGGAAGACTCCGCCGCGCGCGGCGGTTCTTCGGAAGCGGCGTCGTCGTCGGGGACTGCCGCTTTCGTCGAAAAAGACGAAGCCGCCGCTCTGGAAAAAGCCCGTTCACTGATAAAAATTCTGCCGCCGAACAACCTTGAAATATCGGGAAACGATTATTTTGAGGAAAACGACGCGGTCATTACCGACGCTTTGAACGCCCGTGATTTAGCCGACGCGATTGCGGATAAAGACAGTCTTATCGAGGTGTGCGAAGGTTTCGGGGACGTTTTCACCGCGCTGGGCAGCATAAGCTGGCGCGCGGTCGGCTTTGTCGCGGCTTACGGGCGGCTGAGTGCCGACGATTGCGTCAAAACGGCGCGGTTCGTCGGGTTTTGCGACGCTTTTTCAATTCCCGTGCTGACGTTGACGGATTCGGAAGGATTTAAGCAAAGTTCGGAAGCGGAATTGACGGGATTCATGCGCGATGCGGCGAAGTTGACGCAGACTTACGCGACGGCCGTTATCCCGAAAATCAGCCTTATTACCGGCAGCGCCGTCGGCGGGGCTTTCGTGGCGCTTTCATCAATGGGGGATATTACGCTGGCTTATGAAAACGCGGTTATTTACCCGATTATGCCGAATACCGCCGCGGTGTTCATGGGAAAGGATTTTAACGAAGATGAAGTCGGCGCGCTTTGCGCGGCGAAGGAGGGTTTCATTGACCGCGTTATCAAGCCCGAAAACGCCAGAACGGAGATATTATCCGCGCTGGACGTTTTGAGCGGCAAACGGGTCGTCCCCCCCCCGCGAAAGCACGTGAGCAATCTTTAGAAATCGAAAAAATCAGGAAAGGAATGACGGTGGCGTTATGAAAAGATACAACATTACGGTCAACGGGAATACCTACGACGTCGTGGTGGAGGAGTCCGGCGACGAAGGGGGGGTTCCCGCCGCGCCGCCCAAATCGGGAACCGTTTCGGCGCCGATTGTTAAGTCGGCGCAGGGAGCCGTGAAAATCAGTTCCCCCATGCCGGGCAACATAATCGCGGTTAAAGCCAAGGCGGGCGACGCCGTAAAATCGGGAACGGTGATTGCCGTCCTTGAAGCCATGAAAATGGAAAACGATATTGTCGCGCCGCAGGACGGCGTAATCGTCAGCTTTAATGTGGCGAAGGGCGAACAGGTCAACACGGGAACGGTTATAGCAACCATGAATTGACCGTTCACCCGCGATATAAGGGGGATTTGTTATGGCAAAAGTCAATATTACCGAAGTCGCTCTGCGTGATTCTCACCAGTCGCTGATTGCCACGAGAATGTCAATGGACGAGATGTTGCCCGTCTTGAATGTAATGGATAAAATAGGTTTTTATTCGTTGGAATGTTGGGGCGGCGCGACTTTTGACGCCTGTCTGCGTTTTCTTGACGAGGACCCGTGGGAAAGGCTGCGGATACTCAAGCGGGAAATGCCGAACACCAAACTGCAAATGCTTTTCCGGGGGCAGAATATGCTCGGTTACCGTCATTACGCCGACGACGTGCTGGAATATTTCGTAAACAGATGCGTCGCGAACGGTATAGACATTATTCGTATATTCGACGCGCTCAACGATATCCGCAACATGACGACCTCGATAAGGGCGACGAAAAAAGAGGGGGCGCATTTCCAGGCGTGTATCTCCTACACGTTAAGCCCCGCCCACAGCACGGAAAAATTTGTTGCGTTCGCGAAACAGCTTGAAAACGAAGGCGCGGACAGCATCTGTATAAAGGATATGGCGGGGCTTTTGAAGCCTTATGTTACTTATGAACTGGTAAAATCCATTAAAGAAGCCGTGAAAATCCCCGTTCACGTACATTCGCACTACACGTCGGGGTTGGCTTCCATGTCGCACTTAAAGGCGATTGAAGCGGGCGCGGACGGGATAGACACGTCTATTTCGCCGTTGGCTATGGGAACCTCCCATCCGGCGACGGAAACAATGGTCGCCGCCCTTGCCGGAACGGAATACGATACGGGATTGGATATGGTAAAGCTGAATGAAGTCCGTGATTATTTTGAAACGCTGAGGGTGAAATATCTCAAATCGGGGCTGCTGGACCCGAAGGTCATGGGGGTGGACGCCAACACCCTGTTATATCAAGTGCCGGGCGGAATGTTGTCAAACCTTGTTTCACAGCTTAAGCAAGCGGGAAAGTCCGACCAGTTTGAAGCCGTGCTGAAAGAGATTCCGCGCGTCAGGGAAGACTCGGGGTATCCGCCGCTGGTTACGCCGACTTCGCAGATTGTGGGAACGCAGGCGGTGTTCAACATAATAAACGGCGAACGCTACAAAACCGTCACGAAAGAGTTCAAAGGGCTGGTTCGCGGAGAATACGGGCGAACCCCCGAGAAAATCGAGCCTGAATTCCGCAGGAAAATAATCGGGGACGAGGAACCCATTGACTGCCGCCCCGCTGACCTGTTGGAACCGGAGCTTGAAAAGCTCAAGTCCGATACGGCAAAATGGACGCAACAGGAAGAGGACGTTTTGAGTTACGCGATGTTCGGGCAGGTGGCGGAAAAGTTTTTCGAGAAAAGGCTCGACAGGCAGTGCAATATCGACAACGTACACGCGGATAAGGTGAATAAAATCATGCCTATTTAACGAAGGCGGCTCCCGCTTGCTTCAGTGCGTTTGCCGCCCCGTCAAC
>JAIRWE010000154.1 GCA_031253365.1 Oscillospiraceae bacterium
GAACGGGCAGCTCGCCGCCATGCTCGAAATCACCCCCGAGGAAGCCGCCGCCGAAATCGAAAGGCTTGAAAAAGACGGGGTTATCGTGGGCTACACGGCGGTTATCAACGAGGAAAAGCTGGGCGGGAGCGCGGTTTCCGCGCTTATCGAGGTTAAGGTCGCGCCCAAGGCGAAATACGGGTATAACGACATAGCGGAGAAAATCGCGCAGTTTCCCGAGGTTGAGTCGGTGCGCCTGATGAGCGGCGCTTACGATTTGGCGGTCGCGGTAAGGTGCGAGAACGTGATAAAGGCGGGGAAATTCGTTCAGGAGCAGATCGCGCCGCTCGACGGCGTGTTATCCACCGCGACGCATTTTGTGATAGGGCGTTACAAAGAGCTGGGCGCGGTCATAGAGAACGAACGCGACGACAGGGAATTGGTAACGCCATGAACTATGACAAAATGCTGTCCGCTCACGTTATGGGGTTAAAGCCGTCGGGTATTCGCAAATTTTTTGACATAGCGGAAAGTATTCCCGACGTTATTTCGCTTTCCGTGGGCGAACCGGACTTCAAAACGCCGTGGGCGATTCGCGCTCAGGCCATAGGCGTGATTGAAAAAGGGCGGACCAATTACACGTCGAACGCGGGGCTGGCGCGTCTGCGTGCCGCCGTGTCGGAATACGTCAAAAGGAAAACGCGCGCCGAGTATTCCCCCGACAGCGAGGTTTTGATAACGGTGGGCGGTTCCGAAGCCATAGACCTGTCCGTTCGCGCCCTGATTAACCCGGGCGACGAGGTGATAGTCCCCGAACCCTGCTTCGTGTGCTATTCGCCGATTGTGAAATTGGCGGGCGGCGTTCCCGTTCCCGCCGTAACGCGGGAGGAGGAGCGTTTCAAGCTCACCCCCGAGACGCTGAAAAAACTTATCACCCCTGCGACGAAAGCGTTGTTTTTGCCGTTTCCGAATAACCCGACGGGGGCGGTTCTGCGGCGCGCGGAGCTTGAGGCAATCGCGGAAATTATCGAAAAAACCGAAATCGCCGTAATATCGGACGAGATATATTCGGAGCTTACATACGGGGAACCGCACGTTTCAATCGCGCAAATCGGGAATATGCGCGAGCGCGTAATCGTCATAAACGGCTTTTCAAAGTCATTCGCCATGACGGGGTGGCGGTTGGGGTTCGCCTGCGCGCCCGCGCCGATTATCGCGCAGATGACGAAAATCCACCAGTACGCGGTTATGTGCAGCCCCACGATAAGCCAGCACGCGGCTGTCACCGCCCTGAACGACTGCGAGGACGAGGTACGCGCGATGGCGGAGGAATATGACGCGCGCCGCCGCTTGGTCGTTAAGGGTTTCGCCGACATGGGGCTTGAATGTTTCGAGCCGGAAGGCGCGTTTTATGTGTTCCCGTCGATTAAAAGCACGGGAATGGATTCGCGCGGGTTCTGCACGCGGCTCGTCAAGGAAAAAAGCGTCGCCGTCGTGCCGGGCAACGCTTTCGGGGACAGCGGCGAGGGCTACGTGAGGGTGTGCTACGCCTACTCGTTAAAGCACCTGACGACGGCGTTAAAGCGCATCGAAGAGTTCTTGAAGGCGGGGTTTCGTTGAAAACCGTTGACTTTCGGCGGTTCGCGATATATAATAATTTCGGAGGGTTGAAACATTATGAAAAACTGGAAAGTAAAGACCAAACTTTTGACGGGGTTCGTCATTATGGCGGTTTTGTCCGGCGTGGTCGGAATCACGGGGATAATAAGCACGAACATTTCAATCAAGGACAGCACCGCGATAGCCGAGTATTCCGACGTGCAGATTTCAATGGGAAACGTGAGGGAAGCCCATGAGAAAATCGGCTCCGGGTTGTTTGAGCTTTCAATCGTTTGCGAAAACGAGAGCGATTCCAAAATGAATTCGGTGTTGGCGGCGTTGAGCGACAACATGAAGGTCATAAACGATTCTTTTAACGTTTATGCCTCGACAGCTTATGACGAAACCGTCGAGGCGAATTTTTACGCCGCGAAGAACAGCTTCGACGGCGAATATACGGATTACGTCAACAGCGTCACCGACGTCGCGAAAACGAGCCGCGACAGCGACCGGACGTATGCCGCCATTCTCGACGGTCAGAAGGCGTCCGACAATTTCAGCAAGTATCTGAGCGCGACCGTCAACGACAACATAGAATGGATGAAGGAAGACTATGAAACCGCCTTGTCCGACGAAGCGGCGGCAAAGGTCGTGCCCGTTATCGTTATGGCAATCGCGGTGGCGGTCGCCCTGTTCCTCGCGTTTTATCTGTCAAGCCTGATAAGCAAGCCGTTGATACCGCTTACAGAGTTTATGAAAAAGGCGGCGGGAACGGGCGATATGGTAATCCGCCGGGAGGACGCCGAGGTTATTGCAAAATACGGGCGGCTTCAAGACGAAATCGGTCAGAACATCGCCGCCTGCGCGGATTTCATAAAGCGCATCACCGAGGCGAGCGACGTCCTCGTTTCCATAGTGAACGGTGACCTCACCCGCGATATGAACCTGCTTTCCGACAGGGACACCATGGGTCTGGCGCTGCACAACCTTTTCGAGTTTTTCAATAAGATGTTCAATGAGATACAGCTGTCCGCCAACCAGTCGTCCAACAGCTCGAAGCAAATCGCGGACGGCGCGCAGCTGCTCGCGCAGGGTTCGATGACGCAAGCCGAATCAGTCGAGAAGCTGCTGAATTCCATCGTTGAGATAAAGGAGAAAACGAAAGAAAACGCGGTTATGGCGCAAAAGGCCGCGGAACTCGCCAACGCGATTAAGAGCCACGCGGAAAGGGGCAGCCGCCAGATGAACGAGATGATATCCGCGGTCAACGAGATAAACGAGGCGAGTAAATCCATAAACCACGTCATTAAGGTAATCGACGACATAGCGTTCCAGACCAACATCCTCGCCCTTAACGCGGCGGTGGAGGCGGCGCGGGCGGGTCAGCACGGCAAGGGGTTCGCCGTCGTCGCGGAGGAGGTTCGCAACCTCGCGGCGAAGAGCGCGGAAGCGGCGAAGAACACGGGCAGCATGATTGAAAATTCCATCGCGAAGGCGAACTTGGGCGTCCGTATAGCCGGCGAAACCGCCGAGAGCTTCGCGGAGATTGTTTCCGGAATAAAAGAGAGCGATAAAATCGTCAACGAGATAGCCAAGTCAAGCGAAGAGCAGTCGCACGGGATAGAGGAAATCAACGTCGGCGTGGACCAGGTGGCGCAGGTTATACAGCAAAACAGCGCGACCGCCGAGGAAAGCGCCGCCGCCAGCGAGGAGATGAGCTCGCAGGCGGACTTGTTGAAAGAGCTTGTTTCGCGGTTTAAGTTGAAAAGCAAATAGGAGTTAGGATTTAGGATTTAGGAGTTAGGATTCAGGGTTGGTGGCTAAACCAACCCTGAACCTAAGAAAATGGGGTAGTTTGGGTTTCTCAAGTAGTCAAGCCCCTGATTAGATACGATTTTGGAGGTTTCAAATGATTAACAGCATTAACGGCAACTCTGTGGCAAGCTCAACAATTACAAGTAAAAATGGTAAGAATGATAAAATTCCCACTATACCCGATATACTTACAAACGGTCAATCAAAAATGAGCGATTTAGAAATCGAACAGAAACTTTTAGAATTGGCTCGCAAAGATGTAGCCGCAGGAACAAATTCAAAATTTATTACCAACGGAAAAAAACTACGCACTGATGAATGGTTCAAGTTAAGTCAAGACTATATTTCTTCTGCTTCACCGGATAGAAAAGGGATTATAACAAATACATTGTCAAAACTGGCAGATAAAATGGGTTCAATGAGAATAAACTTTAACAGCTCTGATTTCTTTCAAGTTTTATTTCAAAATAGTAACCTGTTCGGTAATTTAAGTAATGTTGATGTTGGTTCTAACTTCATGAGAATTTTTGATAATAACGGAAACGAAATTGCATTTTACAGTAAAAGCCGTGGTTGGATTGCTATTCAAACACCTGCCGAAAATGAGCGATTTAATGAATTTTCTGCAAAGTGGGACGATGCTTTGGCAAAAGCAAAGCAAGAACTTAATGGAAATTCAAATGTAAGCGGTGGAAATGACGGCTTATATGTTGGTTCCGCATAGAGAGCGGAGCTTTATTAAAAATAGGTTCAGGGTTGGTTTAGCTATCAATTCTGAACCCTAAAACCTAAATCCTAAAACCTAAATCCTAAATCCTAAAACCTAAACACCTATTTTTTTCTATTGACACAAATC
>JAIRWE010000181.1 GCA_031253365.1 Oscillospiraceae bacterium
CGACGCTGTTGTCAACCGTCAGCGACGCGCCGTTAAGGAGCCTCTCGTACTCGTCAAAGTAATCGGTATGGTCGGTCACGGCATTTCTCCTTTCATCAAAACCGAAGCGACGACGAACGCCCTTTCGTTTTGCCCGAGCCGCAAAAACTCGGACGGCAAAATATTGAACCTGTGCAGACAGTAATGGGCAGCCTTGGCTTCAAAGCTGCCCCTTATCAGTTTTTTGCGTCTTCTATCCTTTCGGCAATCGGTGTTTTCGCGTCCCCGAAATTCCTGACAAAATCCACGAACGCCCGGTATTCGGCGGGGTCGTCTATGATTTCGCGGATTAAATCCTCCGGCGTGTTCGCCCCGTATGAGTTTTGCAGCCTCGCGTTGTACAGGTTGGGATATACCGTCGCCGCCGCCGCGAAAAGCGCCATGTAACGGTTCGCGTCCGTGCGGAACCTCCCCGTTTCGTTGTCAAAGCGCGTGCAGGCGTCGCGCAGTTCCTCGTCCTCGCGCGTCGTAACCGCCCTGATTTCCCACAAAAGCGGCTCGCCGTCCCCGTCCCTCAGCGACCGCGTCGCCGCGAAAAAGACGTTTTCCTTTTGCGTTTTGTTTTCTTTCAAAAACAGTGATAACTCGCCCATAACCTCTCCTTTCTACATACCGGATAATTTTTTGAACTTCTGCGGCATTTTGAAATCCTCGAAGGTGAATTCCAGCTTTTCGTCGAGATACTCGCCGTTCGCGTCGAACTTCGCCAGAACGCCCCCGTCGATGTTGCAGCCGACGAATACGATTGTCTGCCGCCCCGCCGAGGAAACGGGGTCTTCGTTGGTCACCTGAATCTCAAAATAAACGTCCTCCCCCGTGTTCTTGTATTTCAGCATCATTTCCCTGAACACCGAGGAATTGTAATGGAACGTCGCCTTCCCCGTACCCTTCCAGCCCGTGGATTTGTTGCCCGCCCCGGTTTTCCCGAGGATGGGGATTTTCGTCTTTGTCCGCTCGAACTTCGCCTCGAAGTTTATCGCCTGCATAAAGTTATAGCGGTTTTCGCCCACGGTGACGAAACACTCCGCCAGTTTGGCGGAAACGGCGTCCTTCCCCCGCATAACGACGTTGTTTATCATAAAAGCTCCTTTCAAAAGTCAGGCGATTACGCAGGTCATGTATACCTGCGCCATCGCGTTGACCACGTTAATCCTGTCGACGACCGTAACCGCGCGTTTATCCCCGCCGCGAAGCACTTCCACGTCCTCGTCCGAGAAGTCCTCGATGGCGCGGTTCCTCGCCAGTTCCTCGTGGTGCTTCACTATATCCGCCCAAAGGCTCGTCCGCCCGCTCTCGTCGTTGGGGACGCTGCCGAGGTACTTCGCGTTGAACAGCGCGGCTATGTCCCCCGCGATTTGGTCGACGACGCGGACGGTCTGGTTGTTCTTGAAGGCTTCGCCCTTGTCGTCCGAAACCGTTACGAGGGAGTTTATGTCCGCCAGCACCCGAAGGGAGCTTCCGACCTTGTGCAGGGTGAATTTCCCCGATTTGATGGCGTTTTCCAGCTCTTTTTGGGTGTAATCGGCGAAAATCTCGTGTTCCCCGTCATAAACCCTGTTGAGGTTGGATTTGTTTATCGCGCACCCCGCGATAACCCCCGTAACCCAAAAGACCGCCGCCGCCGCGCTTTCGCCGTCGCCGACGGCGGGATTTTTCACGTTTACGACGCCTTCGTAATCGGCGTCGTAGTCATACACGACGCATTGCAGCTTGACGCCCGCGTCGTCGCGCATTCTTCTCGCGTAGTCGGCGAACAGCGCGTTCACGGCGCGTTGTTCCGAGACGACGCCCACGGCGTTCACGGGGTAATTCTCGATTTTTTCCAAAAACGCCTGATAGCCGCAAATGTCGTCCGCGCCGTTTTCGCCGCCGTGAAACGCCGTTCCCGCCGTAAGGCAAAGCTCGGCGTCCTTGTTCCAGACGGCGAAGTCGTTGTCCCTCAATTCCCCCGCCGAGGAAACCGTCTGCGAAAACACCTCCCTTCCGCCGAGCAGCAGTTTGACGTCGAATAAGCCGGGCTCTTCCGCGTTTTCGCCGACGACGACGCGCAAATCGTCGCCCCTCGTCCCCGCGTGCCTCGCTTCGGCGTAATCGCACCGGCTCTTCGCGCCTCCCCCCGGTCTGAACGCGTAAAGCGTTTTGATATTGCGGAAAAGGTCGCGAAGCCCTTTCAGTTTCACGTCCGAGTAGCCGTAGCCGAACAACGGCAGCGACCTTTCCGCGAAATCCTCGCTCGTCACCGTGAAAACCTCGTCTTCGACGCCCCAGTCCAGGTTCAGCGCGAAAGCCGCCGTCCCCCTTTCGGAAAGCGACGCGCCCGCCTTGGCCAGCGATACGAAATTAACGTAAGCGCCCGGCAGCGTTTTGCCTTCGCCCAAAAACATACCTCCGCCTAATGCCATAAAAATTCCTCCTTACGAGTGATTTTTTCCATAACGTCCTTTTCTTCCCCGCGACAGACGAAAACGTCGTAATTCACGAAGAAGTTCAGCATATCCTCCGCGTATTCGCCCTGCATACCCTGTCCGCGCAGCACGCCGCCCATGAACGGTATATATTCCAGACATAAAAACAGCCTGTCCAGCACCTCGCCGTATTCCCCGCGCGCGAGGAGCGGAGCCGACGGAAAAAATTCCACGCACAGCCCCGCGCTGTTCAGATACCTGTCGCCGAGCAGCTGCCTGCTTACGAAATACCGGTCTTTCACGCTGCCGCTGCGCGGATTTTTGCAGGTGACGAAAAAACAGGGCTTTTGCGCGCCCTGAGCGGATTTTTCGGTGTGGACGGGGAAGCCGAACTCTTCCGATAACGCTTCGCACACACCGGAAATGATTTCGTTTATCATAAGACTTCCTCCGATAATTCAAGGCATATTTCCTGATGAGAGGAGTAAACGGCGGGAGGCGAGCTGTTTTTGTAAGCCGTGTTAATGTTTTTTCGCTTCACAACAATCACGCTTCCCGCCTTTACGGGATACCGCGCCCCGAGGAACAGCTTGACATTCTGCCGCGCCCGGGTGAGCGAACCCGTTTCCTCTCCGGTTTTACCCCCGGCAAAAGAAACCCGGCAGGGAAGGTCGCTGAAAACCTTCTCCCGCCGAAGCCCCGAGGAACCGTCCTGTTTCCGGAACGTTCTTTCCTCATAGACGTCGCAGAAATCATTCCATAAAACAGCCAAAGGATTTTTCACCATGTCAGTTTCCTGTGACGCGACGGCTTGCCCGCGCCTTTCAAAAAACCGATGACTTCGTCCAGCGGCGCCGCCTCGTCGCGGAACG
>JAIRWE010000006.1 GCA_031253365.1 Oscillospiraceae bacterium
TGCAAGGTCGGAATTTAATATAGACGCCGAAATTTTAACCATTTGACAACATTCCTTTTTTTGAAATCCGCAGATACCATTTTACATTAGTTATTCTGTTTAGTCAAGGTTTTTCAGCATAAATTTTTGAAAGCCCGTTTGACATTTAAGGGAAATTGTGATACCATGATATGTTGTTAAGAATTATGCGCGCGTGCCGACAGCAAAGGAAAAGTTATGAACAATCCACTCTCAACCCTGCTGATATACCCCGATTTTCTCGAAGAGGACAAGCACGACAAAAACAAATCGGGCAATTACAGCGAAGGGCTTGCCTCGATTTCGGCGGTCTTGAAGCGGGGCGGATACGGAGTAAAACTGTACCATATGCTCTATATGCCCGATAAAAAGGAGTTTATTCGGAAAATAGGCGAGTTTAACTGCGACGTTATCGGCTTTTCGGCGCGAACCACGGCAATCCCTTTCATAACCGAGTTGGCGGGGTGGCTTGACGACGAATTCCCCGATATACCCGTCGGAATAGGCGGTTATCACGCCATTCTTGTCCCCGACGAGTGTGTCAAAATCCGCGGCGTTGACATGGTCGTCGTCGGCGAGGGGGAATACCCGTGGCTTGAGTATATGGACAGCCTTCGCGAGGCGGAATCCGCGCCGGGGAACGCCCCCCGGACCGACATACCGAGCATTAACTTCAAAACGCCCGGCGGTTCGGTTATAACCAACCCCGTCCGCCCGCTTATCGAGGATTTGGACAGCCTGCCCTTTCCCGATTTTGACCTGTTCGATTACGAGAATTTAGACCGTTCCAAGAATTTCACCGCCATGGTAATGCTGTCGCGCGGTTGCCTTTTTTCCTGCACCTATTGCGGTAATTCACAGTTCAGGAACATATACCCGAACAAAAAAAAATACTGCCGTTTCCGCAGCCCTGAAAAGTCAATCGAGCTTTTGCTGCTGCTTTTGGAAAAATTCCCTTTCATTAAATATATCGAGTTTCGCGACGCCATCTTCAATATGTACGAGGACTGGTTCTACAAGTTCATGCCCGCGTATATCGAGAAAATCCGCCTTCCGTTTAACTGCAATCTTCGTTTTGACATTCTCACGGAGGAAATGGTGAAGCTGCTCAAAGAAGGCGGGTGCTACATGATTGACATAGGTCTTGAATGCGGCAACGAGGAATTCAGAACCAAATACCTCCGCCGTTCCATGAAAAATGAACACATGATTAACGTCGCGAGATGGTTTAAGGAAAATAAAATCACCACCCTTACCTACAATATAGTGGGTTTGCCTTACGAAACGCCGGAATTATCGCTTGAAACCGTTAAATTGAACGCGCGGCTTGACGTGGATAAGGTTATACCGAATATTTTTTATCCTTACCCCATGACGATTCTGGAAAAAACGGCGCGGGACGGCGGTTTCACGGACCCGTCCGTAGACCCGAACGACCCTGTGCAGTTAAGAATGCCGCAGTACCCTAAATATGACATTTTATACATGGCGTATAATTTTAATAAATTAGTCAAAAAGTATAAAAAAATTTACGCCTTGCCCGAGGGCAGGGCGAAGAAAGCCGAGACGCGCTTAGACAAGAGAATAACGGGGAAACACTATCCGCGCAAATTTTTGTATAAAAGCGCCAAGTTCAAAGAAAATATGTTCATAAAAGCCAAAAAGACGCTCAAAAAAGTTTCGCCGAAACTGTTTGTGTTCCTAAAAAACAGGACTATGAAAGAAGTAAAAAGCTAATGCGACGAATCCGTGTCAACGCCGGAAAGGGCTATGATATACTAATCGGCGCGGGGCTGCTTGAACGCTCCGGCGAGCTGGTTCGTCCGCTGACTTCGGCGGGGATTGCCGCGATTGTCACCGACGATATTGTCGGCGCCCTTTATTCCGACAAGGTGTCGGCTTGCCTTGAAAGTGCCGGTTTTACGGTGAAGACCTTCGTTTTCCCGAACGGCGAGAAGAGCAAGTCGCACGACGTCCTTTCGGGCTTGTATGTCTTTTTGGCGGATTTAAGGCTCACGCGCTCGGACGTGCTGATAGCGCTCGGCGGCGGAGTTGTCGGGGATTTGGCGGGTTATGCCGCCGCGACTTATCTGAGGGGGGTTGATTGCGTTCAAATCCCCACGACGCTGTTGGCGCAGACCGACAGTTCCGTCGGCGGAAAAACGGGCGTGAATATCAAAGCGGGAAAAAACCTCGTCGGGGCGTTTCATCAACCCGCGCTTGTAATCTGCGACACCGACACGCTTTCCACGCTGTCACCCGAAACGTTTTCGGACGGCATGGCAGAGGTCATAAAGCACGCCATGATTTATGACGAGGGGCTGTTTGACTTAATCAGCGGCAATATCGCCGAAATCGGCGACGTTCTCGAGAGAAGCGTCAGGGTCAAGGTCGCCGTAGTGGAGCGCGACACCTACGAAAAGGGCGAGCGCATGAAACTGAACTTCGGGCATACGCTGGGCCACGCGATAGAAAAGTATCATAAATTCGGCGGTATAACCCACGGAAGCGCGGTGGCGGCGGGAATGGCGATTTTCACGAAGCTGTCGGAGCGTCTCGGATTGACCGAGCGGGGTACTTACGAGAAACTTATCGGCTGTTTAAGGAAATATAACCTTCCGACAAGCACAAAGGCGGATATGAACGAATTATACGAATATTGCATGAACGACAAGAAGCGTTCCGGGGATTATGTAAATATTGTTCTGTGCGAAAAAATAGGCGTCAGCTTTATTAAAAAGATGGACGCAAAGGAGTTTAAAGGGTTTTTATGGATGTAAGAATCACGCCGTCGAGATTATCGGGAACGGTTACCCCCCCCGCGTCGAAAAGCGTTTCCCACCGCGCGTTAATCTGCTCCGCCTTGGCGGGCGGCGGCGAAATATCCAACCTTCTTGACTGCGACGACATAACGGCCACAAAAAACGCGCTGAAAGCCATTCGCGGCAAAAACGCCGACGTCGACTGCAACGAAAGCGCTTCGACGCTGAGATTTTTGATGCCTGTTTTCGCGGCTCTCGGAATAACGTCGGTGTTTCGGGGGCGCGGCGGGCTTCCCAACCGTACCGTCGGACCCTGCGTTGAAGAATTGGCGAAGCACGGGATAACGTTTGAGCGAACGGAAATGCCTTATAAATTCAGCGGCGTGTTGACGCCGGGGAAATACGCTTTGAGCGGCGATATTTCCTCTCAGTTCGTGACGGGGCTGCTTTTGGCGTTGCCGCTGCTTGACGGCGACAGCGAAATCGTTCTTACCTCGCCGTTGCAGTCCAAGCCGTATGTTGATTTAACCGTCGCCGTTATGCGCGGTTACGGCGTCGTCGCGGAGGAAACCGTTCGCGGCTATTTTGTAAGGGGCGGTCAAAGGTATAAGCCCCGCGCTTTCACCGTGGAGGCGGATATGTCGCAGGCGGCGTTTTTCGCCGTGGCGAACGCGCTGGGTTCGGACATAAGCATAAGCGGTTTGAACCCCGACAGCTTGCAGGGGGACAGGGTGATTTTCGATATAGTGAAGCGTTCGCCGCCGTATGAAATCGACGCTTCCGACACCCCCGACATTGTTCCGATTTTGAGCGTTCTATGCGCGTTGTCGCCGGGAACGTCGTTTATCCGTAAATGTTCCCGTCTGCGCCTTAAAGAATGTGACAGGCTTGAGGCTGTTTCGACCGAGCTGAACGAAATGGGGGGGCGGGTTGAAATCACGCCGGACGATTCGCTGAAAATCACGGGCGCGGAACGGCTTAAAGGCGGCGTCCGTTTATCCCGGGGCGACCACAGAATAGCCATGTCGCTTGCCGTCGCCGCCGCGAGGTGCGCCGAGCCCCTCGTCATAAAAGGCGCGCAATGCGTGAAAAAATCTTACGCGAATTTTTTTGACGATATGGAAAAGTTAGGGGGAATTGTTGATGTCCTCGATATTTAACGGCGGCGGTATTTCCTTTTCTGTTTTCGGGGAATCGCACGGTTCGGGCATAGGAATAGTCGTCGACGGTCTTCCTCCGGGGGAAAGAATCGATTTGGAAAAAATCGGCGTTTTCATGGCGCGCCGCGCCCCGGGGAAGGACAGAACGGGCACCGCGCGTAAGGAGAGCGATATTCCCGAAATATTATCCGGCTTGTATAACGGCAAAACCACCGGAACGCCGTTATGCGCGGCGATACGCAACACGGGGCAGCGTTCGGCGGATTATTCCGGCGGCGTTATGACGATTAGACCCGGACACGCCGATTATACGGGATACGTCCGTTACGGCGGGAACAACGACATTCGCGGCGGCGGGCATTTTTCCGGCAGACTGACGGCTCCGCTGGTTTTCGCGGGGGGGGTGTGCGGGCAGATTCTCGAACGCCGCAAAATTGTGACGGGAGCGCATATTTATTCGATTGCCGGCGTTCGCGACGAACCGTTCGACCCCGTGAACATAGATTCCGATACGCTTCGCGCCGTAAGAACGCGGTACCTCCCGCTGCTTCGCCCCGAGAAGGACGGCGAATTTCGCGAAGTCATAGACGCCGCGCGCGAAGCGAGCGATTCCGTCGGCGGAATAATCGAGTGCGCGGTTATCGGCGTTCCCGCCGGAATAGGCTCCCCCATGCTTGACGGTCTTGAAAACATAATAGCGCGGTTGGTGTTCGCCATCCCGGGCGTTAAGGGGATAGAGTTCGGCGCGGGGTTCGATTCCGCCGGAATGAGGGGCAGCGAAAACAACGATGAATTCTGCGTGAAAGACGGCGTCGTCCTCACCAAAACGAACAACCACGGCGGGATACTGGGCGGAATAAGCTCCGGTATGCCGATAGTTTTCCGCGTCGCCTTCAAACCCACCCCTTCGATAGCCCTGCCGCAGAAAACGGTCGATGTGTCGGATAAAACCGAAACCATCGTGAAGATTAAGGGCAGACACGACCCGTGCATTGTTCCGAGGGCCGTTCCCGTCGTTGAATCGGCAGTCAACATCGCGGTAATGTCGCTGATGTGAGGTCGCCCATGAAATTACCGAAAATTACGATAACCGACGAAGTTAAAATCATAACGCTGGTGTGCCTGATTTTGGAAAAGTTAGGCGGGCTTACCGAAGCGCAGTTACTTGAAATCGTGACCGTCGATGAAACAATCGCGCAGTTCGGGCTGATTGACGCGCTGACCGTCATGGAGAAAAAAAAACTCGCGAACGTAACCGGCGATTTGTTTGAAATCACCGACGCGGGCAGGGGCTGGCTGAAAGAATTTGCGAAAACGCCCGCCGTTACCCTGCGAAACAAAATGCTTCGCGAGGGGGAAAGGGTCGTCCGTTTCGCCAAGCTGAAAAAAGCGGTAAAGTGGGATATTACCCGTGAAAAAAGCGGTTGGGCGTTTTACGTTTGCTTTTTGAACGAAATGGACGGTTCGGCGGTGATGGAAATAAAAATACACTCAAACACAAACAAAGGCGCCGCGGAGATTCAAGAGAAATTCCTGAAAGACCCGCCTAAGATTATCCGAAACACGCTGTCGAATTTTTTGTAAAAAACCCGCCGAAAGGCGGGTTTTTTGCAGGTGTCTTTAAGTCAGTTTTTCAAGAAGAAGGAACCAATTTTCCTCGTTTATGTCCATCGTTTCC
>JAIRWE010000008.1 GCA_031253365.1 Oscillospiraceae bacterium
ACCGTGAAGTTCGAGTGAAATTCGGGGCAGTCGAACATATTGAAATTGATGATGTTAATGCAAACGCTCTGCTTCAATTCCTCGTATTCGTCGCCGCTTTTCAGCTCCCCGGCGAACAGTTTCGACCAAAGGAACAACGCCCTGTCCCTGTAATCGGTTTCGTATGAAATCTGCATTTCCGCGTTTATGACGCGGTCGTCCACCCGCATTTTTATGTCCATTCGGCTCAGCTTGCCGTCAACGGTACCGGGTAGCAGCTCGGGGTTCTGGATTACGATGTTCTTGATGGAATCATACGGAATGTCAAGCGCGCTCGACAAAAAGTCATGCAACAAGTCTGTATTTTCAATGAACATCTTCTTGAAAATTATGTCTAACTTTGCCCTGATTACGTTACCGCTCAAAACGACCCCTCCCGTCCGTAAGAACAGTGTACCATAATTTCGCTTGAATGTCAAAGCGTTAAGCGGCGGGTTAAGCGGATAAAAAATATCCTGAAAAATTTTCTATTCGATGTTTTGAATCTGTTCCCTTATTTTTTCAAGCTCACTTTTTAAGTCCACCACAAGCCGCGTAATCGCGATTTCCTGCGCTTTTGAGCCGATGGTGTTGACTTCCCTGTTCATTTCCTGCACGATAAAGTCCAGCTTCCTCCCGACCACGTCTTCGTTGTCGAGGAGTTCGCGGGTCTGCGCTATATGGCTTTTAAGGCGAACCGTTTCCTCGTCTGTCGCGGTTTTCTCCGCGAAAATCGCCGCTTCCAGCAGAACGCGCTGTTCGTCAACCGCGCCGCCGATAACGTCCCTCATCTTTTCAAGCAGTCTCGCGCGGTATTTTTCCGTTACGCCCGGGGACGCCGATTCTATCTCCGCGACGGTTTTTTCAATGAAATCGAGTTTTTTGAGGATATCGTCCTTTATCCTTCCCCCCTCCGACTCCCTCATCGCCACGAATTTTTCCAGGGCGGCGGACGCGGCTTCGGAAACCGCCGCCCACACCGCATCCTCGTCCGCTTCGGTTTTAACGACGTTGAACGCGTCCGCCATTTTGAACACGTCGGACAGGGACAGGTCGTCCATGAGAACCATGTCGAGGCGCAACCGCCTCAGCGCGGTGAGATACGCTTCCACCACGCCGGTGTTGACCGTGACCCGCATTTGCGCCCCGCTTATGTTGTGAACGACGACGACGACTTCAACCTTGCCCCTGCTGATTTTCCCGCCCAAGAGCGTTTTGAGCTTTTCTTCAAGGAAGTTGTGCTGGCGCGGCAGTTTGGCGGAAAACTCGTAATACCTGTGGTTCACCGAGCGTATTTCGACGGTGATTTCCCTGCCGTCGGTAATCCTTTGTTCCCTGCCGAAACCCGTCATGCTTTTTATCATCGCTGTATCCCCTTTATTGAAGTTCGGTGTCGTATGGCTTCCTCTTGACGGCGGAAAATTCCATTTTGCAGTTTTCCAGAACCTTGATGATGTTTTCGGACATTTCCCTCTCAACGCCGAGGGCGTACACCGCCTTCGCGGCGGCGGAAAGGCGGTTATTCCTTTTGACGGGTGCGGGTCGCTCAAGCTCGCCATCGCCGTCAATCATTTCTATATTCAGCGGGCAGTACATATATTTGCGCATCATAATCGAAAGGTTCGTGACCTTCGTTTCGCAAATGAGCGCGGAAAGCAGCGAAGCCTTGCATATTCCCGTGAGGTAATCGGGGCTGACGATGATTTTATGCACCGCCGAAAGCATAATCAAAAATTCCTCCAACGACGCGAAACGGTCGCTGTTGCCGAAACTTACCGTCACCGAGTCGTATTTCGCCTTGTACGCGGCAATCGCGCAGGACAGGGCGGAAAGACAGTCGTTCTTCGGGCAGATGTCTATGGGTATAACCGTTTTCCTCTTGTAATTTGAAACCAACCCCGCCAGCCGTTCCGGCTCAAAATTCCCGGTCAGCCTGAGCATACTCAGGCGGGAAATATCAAGGCTGCCCGCGACCAACCTGAGCGTTTCAAACACGTCGGAACCGTCGGTATCCACTTCGAGAATTACGGGAACCGTCAGCTTCGGTATACATTGGGAATATTTCAGCGGGACGACGGCGTAGGAATAAGCGAAGGCGTTCGCCACCACGTATTCCTCGGGACCGTCTATCCTGTATATATATTTTTCCGCGCCGGACGGTCTGGGCAGTTTTACCGCCGCGTCCAGCCCCAGCTCGATGTAGGACGCCCCCGCTTCCGCGAGGGAGCATACGTAAAAAAAGACTTCCTTTTTTTCGGAGTCCTCGTGAATGTTCATGTCTACGAGGCTCCTGTCTATCACAACGGGTTTCACGCGCGCCCCCTTTCCGCAACGCCGCCCGTACTTTCGCGCGGCGATTCCATTATATCATCTTTTTTTTCGGTTAGCAAGCGTTTGGCGCCGTTCTTCGCAAAAAAAACGCGCAAATTTATAATTTGGCTCGCAAAAATAAAAAAAACTTGTAAAAATAAAAAAAATATGTTATTATCTAAAGTATGAAAATTCCTTTTGACACACACGCGCACACGGTGATTTCCGACGGGGCGGCTTCCCCGGAGGAAATGGTCGCCGCCGCCGAACCGATTACGGAAATTCTCGCTTTGACCGACCACCTTGACATGGACGTGCATCTTTCCGGCGACCGCGGACACATGAGCGGGGCGGGGGACGCGGGGGCTTTCGAGAGACTGCGCGAAGCGAAGCGGAACAATAAAACCGGCGTGAAGCTGCTCGCGGGGGTGGAGCTGGGGCAGGCGCACCAATTCGTTGACGAAGCCGAAAAGTGGCTTGCCGAACACGATTACGACTATGTCCTCGGTTCGTGCCACGCCGTGCGCGGCTATAAGGATTTTTATTGCCTCGATTATTCCGCGCTTGACGCCGACGCGCTTTTGCGGC
>JAIRWE010000102.1 GCA_031253365.1 Oscillospiraceae bacterium
AATTTGAAATCCGCTTCGCCTACGGCTCGCCGGATTTCAAATTTTCGGATATACCATCAATCAGGCACGCTTTTTAAAATATTTTTGCCTTTGTGGGTCATATGTATTTACAACGCAGAGTGTGTTAATTAAATAACAAGCCAGTCGTGGACAAACGGCGCGTTTTGTGATACAATAAGAGGTATGAAAAAGACAACAATAAGCGAAGGAAAACAGTGCCCGAAATGCGGGAAGGCGGAAAACCAAGCAAAAAAGGGATATAATCGGTCGGGGACACAGCGGTGCATGTGTAAGGAGCGCGGCGCGGGTAAGATTTTGGCATGAGCAAGGCGAATGTTTAATAGAGGTGGCTATGGATAAAGGCACGGCAAAATTAAAATGCAAAGTTCCGGTGCAACACAACTCCTCTGACCATGACAAACATCTTCACAAATTCCGCGAAGTCGGTTTCTCGGTTCTCGATTTCTTTTAGACGCGCGTTTGTCCATGCCTTTTTTCAAAAAAGCCTTGACAAACAAAACAATATGTGTTAGAATACCCCCTGTAAGTAGCGAAGGCGCTGTGGGCTGTTGTCCGTAGCGCTTATCTTATTAACGAAAGGGTGTTACACAATGAAAGACATTTCGGAACTGTTCGGAAGTATGGTGTTTAACGACGCGGTTATGCGGGCGCGGCTCCCCAAGGAAATTTATAAAGCCCTGAAAAAATCGGTGTCACGCGGAACTCATTTGGAACTCGACGTAGCCAACGTAGTCGCCAACACCATGAAAGACTGGGCAGTCGAAAAGGGTGCGACCCACTTTACCCACTGGTTCCAGCCCATGACCGGCATTACGGCGGAAAAGCACGACAGCTTCATTTCCCCTTGCGGCGACGGGAAAATCCTCATGGAGTTCTCGGGGAAAGAGCTTGTCCGCGGAGAACCGGACGCTTCCAGTTTCCCGTCGGGCGGGTTGCGCGCCACGTTTGAGGCGAGGGGTTACACGGTTTGGGACACGACCTCTTACGCTTTCATCAAGGACGGAACGCTGTGTATTCCCACCGCGTTCTGCTCGTACAGCGGCGAGGCTCTCGACAAAAAAACCCCGCTTCTTCGCTCTATGGAAGCTCTTGACAAACAGGCCATGCGCGTTCTGCGCCTTTTCGGCAATAAAACGGCGCGCAGTGTAATCACAACGGTCGGCCCGGAACAAGAATACTTTTTGATTGATAAGGAAATGTACCTGAAACGTCCCGACTTGATTTACACCGGGAGAACTCTTTTCGGGGCGCGCCCGCCGAAAGGTCAGGAGCTTGACGACCATTACTTCGGTTCGCTGAAACCCCGCGTTTCCGCTTTTATGAAAGAATTGGAGGACGAACTGTGGAAGCTGGGCGTCTACGCCAAAACCAAGCACAACGAAGTCGCTCCCGCGCAACACGAAATCGCGCCGGTTTTTTCAACCACAAATATAGCCGCCGACCATAACCAGCTCACCATGGAGCTTTTGAAAATCGTCGCCAACCGCCACGGACTCGCCTGCCTTATTCACGAAAAGCCCTTCGCGGGGGTGAACGGCAGTGGCAAACACAATAACTGGTCCATTTCCACCGACACCGGCGTAAATTTGCTCGAACCGGGCGAAACGCCCTTCGAGAACGCGCAGTTTTTACTGTTTTTGGTGGCGGTCATCAAAGCCGTCGACGATTATCAGGATTTGTTGCGCGTTTCCGTCGCGAGCGCGGGTAACGACCACAGGCTCGGCGCGAACGAGGCTCCGCCGGCGATTGTTTCGATGTTCCTCGGCGAGGAATTGACGGATATTATGGACGCGATTGAATCCGGCGCGGATTACAAAAACAAAGAGAAGCTTCAAATGGAAATCGGCGTGAACGTGTTGCCGCATTTCCCGAAAGATACCACCGACCGCAACCGCACCTCGCCTTTCGCGTTTACCGGAAATAAATTCGAGTTCCGTATGCTCGGCTCGGTGTTCTCGGTATCCGGTCCCAATATCGTTTTGAACACCATCGTCGCGGAATCCTTGCGGCAATTCGCGGATATTCTGGAAAAATCCGCCGACTTCAAGACCGATTTGGCGGCGCTGATTAAGAAAACGGTCTGCGAACACAAGCGGATTATCTTCAACGGCAACAACTACGCGGAGGAGTGGGTGACGGAAGCGCAAAAACGCGGGCTTTCAAACCTTAAAACCACCGTTGACGCGCTCCCCGAATTTATTACCGAGAAAAGCATCGAGTTGTTCTCCTTACACCATATTTTCACAAAACAGGAAATTCACTCGCGCTACGAAATCCTCATGGAGGGGTACTGTAAAACGCTCCACATCGAGGCTTTGACAATGACGAACATGGTCAAGGCGCAGATTATCCCCGCCTGCGTGGATTATCAGAACGATTTGGCTAAACTCCTTAAACGCAAAAAAGAATGCGGCGACTATGACGTTTCATTGGAGGACAATTTGCTGAAAAACGTTTCAAGGCTGTCGGGGTGCCTGCTGAAAAAGCTGACCGTTCTTGACGACGTTCTGCTTGAAACCAAAGAAACGCAAGAGGTTCTCGAACAGGCGCTTTTCTACCGCGACAAGGTTTATTCGGCCATGTCGGAGCTTAGGGCGGTGGCAGACGAACTGGAAACGCTTGTGTCGGCAAAACACTGGCCTTTGCCGACTTACGCGGAACTGCTTTACAGCGTGGTTTAGTCATACGGCAACCTTTGAAGACCCGTGCCGCGGTCGGATAATATCGGCGCATCCATAAAATTTTTATATGGATTCGCGTTGGTACGGCATGGGTTTTCGGGGTTGTCTGTCACCGACGCGAAATGTGTGATTTGTCAGGAGGAAATTTTATGCAACGGGAAGGTCAGGTAAGGATTCCGTCGGGATGCGCCATATCGGGGATTATCGACAAATCCGGTAAGAGGATAAGCGGCGAGGCGATAATAAAATCCATTTCCGTCATGCACGACCGTTCCAACGGCTTGGGCGGCGGTTTCGCGGCTTACGGGATTTATCCGGAGTATAAGGATTATTACGCCTTACATATATTTTACGATTCCGTAACCGCGAAAAGGGAATGTGAGGAATATCTGGAAGGGCGGTTTGACATCATCAACCTTTCCAAAATACCGGTCAGAAAAATACGGGAAATCACGGACGAACCGCTTATCTGGCGGTATTTCGTTACGCCCCTTCCCACCCGTTTGGCGGACAGCCAGCTTGACGAACGGGAATTTGTCGCGAGGCGCGTGTTTCGCATAAACACTTTAATTGACGGCGCTTACGTTTTCTCCTGCGGGAAGGATATGGGCGTATTCAAAGCGGTGGGTTTCCCCGAGGATGTGGCGCGGTTCTATAAACTGGAAGATTACGAAGGCTGGTGCTTTACGGCACACGGGCGTTATCCGACTAACACGCCGGGCTGGTGGGGGGGCGCCCATCCGTTCGCGTTGCTTGACTATTCCGTGGTGCATAACGGCGAAATATCGTCTTATGACGCGAACCGCCGCGCGATTGAGATGTACGGCTACAAATGTACGTTGAGAACGGATACCGAGGTCATTACCTATATAATAGACTATCTCCGCAGAAAAAAGGGGCTTAGCTATGAGGAAATCGCGTCGGTGATTGCCGCGCCGTTCTGGAAAACGATTGAGCGTATGCCCCCGCAGGAGCGGGAAACGCACGAGTATTTGCGCGTCATGTTCGCGGCGCAGCTGATTACCGGTCCTTTTTCAATCATCGTCGGCTTTGAAAACGGCGTAATGGCGCTCAATGACCGGCTGAAACTCAGAAGCATGGTTATAGGGGAAAAAGGCGACAAGGTATATATCGCGAGCGAGGAGGCGGCCATTCGCATAATTGAACCGAGCCTCGAAAAAGTATGGGCGCCCAAAGGCGGTCAACCTGTTGTCGTTTATCTGAATAATCCGAAAGGGGGTAAGGCGTAATGGCGATAAACTATTTATACCCCGAATACGAGGCGGCGAGGAATTATGACAGATGTATCACCTGCCGCGCCTGCGAGCGGCAATGCGCGAACGGCGCGCACGAATACGTGGACGAGGCGGATAAAATGGTGTGCGACGATTCCAAATGCGTGAATTGTCACCGTTGCGTTTCGCTTTGCCCCACCCGCGCCCTGAAAATCGTTAAAAGCGGCAACACCTATAAGGAAAACACCAACTGGAGCGGCAAAACAATCGACGAAATTTATCGCCAGGCGGAGAGCGGCGGCGTTCTGCTGTCGAGTATGGGCAACCCCGAAAATTACCCCGTCTATTTTGATAAGATTCTCATTAACGCCTCGCAGGTCACGAATCCGTCAATCGACCCCCTCCGCGAACCCATGGAAACGAAGGTTTCCCTCGGTTCCAGACCCCATAACATACAACGCGACGAAAACGGGCGGATTATAAACAACCTCCCCCCGCAGCTTTCGCTGTCCATGCCCGTGATGTTCTCCGCCATGAGCTACGGTTCCATCAGCTATAACGCGCACGAAAGCCTCGCGCGGGCGGCGGAGGAACTGGGTATTCTTTACAACACCGGAGAAGGAGGGTTGCACGAAGATTTCTATAAATACGGAAAAAACACGATTGTTCAAGTCGCGTCGGGGCGTTTCGGCGTTCACCCGGAATATCTTAACAGCGGAATGGCCATCGAAATTAAGATAGGGCAAGGCGCGAAACCGGGTATCGGCGGGCATCTTCCGGGTACGAAAATCGTCGGGGACATTTCGCGGACGCGGATGATTCCGGAAGGGAGCGACGCCATTTCCCCCGCTCCACATCACGATATATACTCGATTGAGGATTTGCGGCAGCTGGTCTTTTCGCTTAAAGAGGCGACGGACTATAAAAAGCCCGTGATTGTCAAAATCGCGGCGGTTCACAATGTCGCCGTTATAGCGAGCGGAATAGCCCGAAGCGGCGCGGACATTATCGCGATTGACGGTTTTCGGGGAGGGACGGGTGCCGCTCCCACGAGAATTCGCGACAACGTGGGAATCCCCATTGAGCTTGCCCTTGCCAGCACGGACAGGCGTCTGCGCGAAGAGGGAATCCGCGATAACGTTTCAATCGTCGTGGGGGGGAGTATCCGTTCAAGCGCGGACATCATAAAATCGGTCGCTTTGGGCGCGGATTGCGTTTATATCGCGACGGGCGCGCTTTTGGCGTTGGGATGTCATCTGTGCAGAAGCTGCCACAGCGGACGTTGCAACTGGGGAATAGCGACGCAAATTCCCGAGCTTGTCAAACGGCTGAACCCCGACATGGGGTACAAACGCCTTGTGAACCTGATGAACGCGTGGCGCCATGAGATTAAGGAAATGCTGGGCGGAATGGGTATAAATTCCATTGAAAGTCTCAAAGGGAACCGCCTTATGCTTCGCGGGGCGGGGCTGAACGAAAAAGAGCTGAAAATTCTCGGAATCAAGTACGCGGGCGAATAAAGGCAACCGAAAATTCCGTAATGGGGTGATAATTTGAAAAGGGTATACGTAAACGAAAAATGGTGTTTAGGATGCCATTTATGCGAGTATTACTGCGCTTTCGCCGGAACGCGGGAAACCGATATGGCGCGGGCGCTTAAAGGCATAAAAATCAACCCTAAAATCAAAATAGAGGAAAAGGACGGGATTAGCTTCGCCGTTTCCTGTCGCCATTGCCGCGAACCGTTATGCGTGAAGGGGTGCATTACCGGCGCGCTGACCGTTTGTGACGGCGTGATTACCGTTGACCGCAACAGATGCGTAAGCTGCTACACCTGTGTTTTAAGCTGCCCTTACGGAGCGGTTTCCCCGTCTGACGACGGCGCGGTTCAAAAATGTGAGCTTTGCGTCAAAACGGCGGAAGGAACCCCCGCCTGCGTCAGGGGCTGTCCGAACAACGCCATTGTTTTCGAGGAAAGGGAATGATTTTATGAAATACTTAATTATAGGCAATTCCGCGGGGGGGATAGGCGCGGCGGAGGGAATCCGCCAGGTTGACAAAGAGGGGGAAATCACCATTATTTCAAGTGAGCCGTATCACACCTATTCCCGCCCGTTAATATCCTATCTTCTTCTCGGGAAAATCACCGAAGACAAAAGAAAATATCGCGACGGAGATTTTTATGTAAAAAATAATGTCCGTCTTGTCCACGGCACCGTAAAGAGGATTTTTACCGAAAACAAGCAGGTGATTTTATCCGGCGGCGAGCAAATGTCTTATGACAAGTTGTTGGTCGCGACCGGTTCGTCGCCTTTTGTACCGCCGTTCGAGGGGCTTGACGGCGTGAAGAACAAATTCACCTTTATGAGCCTCGACGACGCTTTGAGTTTGAACAAAGCGTTAGGCAAGGACAAAAAGGTGTTGATTATCGGCGCCGGTCTGATTGGGCTTAAATGCGCGGAGGGAATTCTTGAAAAGGTCGCGGGGATTACCGTGGTCGACCTTGCCGCGCGGATTTTATCCAGTATTTTGGACGATTACGGCGCGATGCCCGTTATGGAGATGTTTGAGAGCAAGGGCGTTGAGTTCAGGCTTTCAAAAGGGGTAAAGCGTTTTGAGGGGAATACCGCCGTTCTCGACGACGGCGAGAGAATTGATTTCGACATACTTGTTTTAGCCGTCGGCGTGCGTCCGAACACCGCCTTATTGAAGGATATAGCAAAAACAGACAAGGGAATTTTAATCAACGACAAATCCGAGACCTCGGTTGCGGATATTTACGCCGCGGGGGACTGCGTTCAAGCCGTGGACGTGTCAAGCGGGGAAAGCAAGGTCATGGCTTTGCTCCCGAAC
>JAIRWE010000065.1 GCA_031253365.1 Oscillospiraceae bacterium
TTACCAAAGGGAGCCGCGCCTCGTCTATGAGAACGCTGTCGGCTTCGTCAAAAATCGCGAAGTCCAGCGCGGCGGACGAAGACGAACCGTAGGTATGAATCCTTTCCGCTTCGTCAAAAACCATAAAATCCCGCAAGAAGTCAAACCCGCTTTCCTTCGCCGTGCAATAAACGACGTCGGCTTTATAAGCCGCCCGCCTCTCCCCGAAAGGCGTTTTCCCGACTATCAGGGCAGTATTCATGCCGAGAAGGTCATACACCGGCTTCATCCAGTTATAATCGCGCTTCGCCAGATAATCGTTAAAGGTGAGTATGTGAACCCTTCTGCCGTCAAGATACGCCAAAAAAGCGGCGAAAACAGCCGAAAGCGTCTTGCCTTCGCCTGTTTTCATTTCCACTATATTCTTGTCATACAAAGCGGCGGCGGCGTAAAGCTGCTCGTCGAACGGCGTCAGCCCCAGCGCGCGGACACAGGCGTTAAAGCACGCCGCAAGCGCGCGGTTCACGTCGCCGCGGGCGCCTTCAATCAAGTCCGCCAACGGTCTGTCCGCCAAAGCCTTTATCTTCTCTGTTGAAATACCGCGCTTCCCCGACATACCGCCCCTATCTGTCATGTCCGCTGTCGCACTCGTCGCTGTCTATTATGTCAATGTCAAACTCGATTTCGTTGCCGCAGTTGGGACACTTTACAAAACCGTCGTCCAACATGCTCATATCCACGGAAACGGTGTTGTTGCAGTCGCGGCAGGTGATTTCGTACAGCTCGTCGCCGAAGTTAAAGTCGGGGAGTTCGTCGCTGCCGAAAACCTCGTCCTCGATTTCATAAACGCTTTCTTCAATATCGGAAATAATTTCCGCCATATCGTCAAACGTTTCGTCAATGGCTTCGAGTTCCCGCGCCACATCCTTCATAACATCGATTAAAGCGAGGATTATTTTGCCTTCGTTCGTGCCGTCGTCAATCTTCAACCCGTCGGTTAAACCTTTGATGTAGGCGACTTTTTCGGAAATGTTCATTCTCGTTCTCCTTTACTTATTCGCGCGCTCCATGTATTCGCCCGTGCGCGTGTCAATCCGTATAACCTCGTCCGGCTCGATGAACAGCGGCACCCTCACGACGGCGCCCGTTTCGAGGGTCGCCGGCTTCAAGGTGTTGGTGGCGGTGTCCCCCCTGAAACCCGGGTCGGTCTCGGTAATTTTAAGCTCGACGAAATTCGGCGGCTCCACCCCGAACACCTTCCCTTTATAGGAAAGCACCATACACACCATGTTTTCCTTCACGAACCTGAAATTGTCGCTCAACTCGGATTTATTGACCGGGAGCTGCTCGTAGGTTTCGCTGTCCATGAAATAGTACAAATCGCCGTCCGAGTAGGTGTACTCCATGCTACGCCGCTCCACATAAGCGTTCTCGAACTTTGCCGCGGGGTTATACGACTTCTCCACCACCGAACCCGTTATCACGTTACGCACCTTTGTCCTCACGAACGCCGCGCCCTTCCCCGGTTTCACGTGCTGAAACTCGACGACCTGCATTACGTTGCCGTCCTCCTCGAAAGTTACGCCGTTCCTGAAATCCCCCGCCGTTATCAAACCGACCGCCCCCTGTCCCCGCGACAAAACCATCGCGGCGTTTTCTTGTATGCCCCGATTATATCATATTATTCGCCGTTTTGCAAGTGTTATTTGAAGAGGTTTTTAAGCGGATTTAAGACGGTTTCCCCGCTTCTTTTGCGGCGTAAAACTGTTCGCATATCGTTTCCGCATATAAAAAATCAATCGTGCTTTCCAAATAATTCGGTTTTTCTCTCCCGGCGTACAGTACGTTTTCCTTGGTCTTTTGGTTGTATAAAATATCGGCGTATTTTTGTATCAACGCCGAATTTGCTTTTATAAAGGCGTATTCTTTTTCAACCAAGTCTTTATATGCAACATCCTTTTCTGATAAAATGTCGTACTGAGTTAATTCGCCTTGTGGGACAGGTATCATGTTGCTTATTTTGAGCGTTCCTTTTAATTCGGGTTCGCCCGAATAGGTATCGGTTATTACCATTCGAATAATCGGAACAATAGTTTTACGTATTTGAGTGTTTCCGTTTTCATCGATGAAATAATCACTGTAACGCTTGGAAGACAGCGGAATAAAGTAGTCAAAGCCGCCTTTTTGAATAACAACTCCCAAATACTTACGTGTGTGTTTGCGTTTGTCTTCCTTATTGCTGAAAACTTTATCCAAGCGTTTGTCTGAACGAAGGAATTGTATGTATCTGTCCGAAACGCTGTATAATTTCAATTCGTTTTTCATATAACTCGCCCTTCCATATTGAAAGGCGGGAAGTTCCCGCCTTTCGATGTTAAATCTTCCCACTTATTGGCGGGGAAACACCTGATTTTGAGGCGGTTTCCCGCCTTATGAATGTCATTATACCCTATTCCTCCGGCTTTGTCAAGCCTTTTTCGGCGTTTTCGCGATTGTTTTGCGGGAGGCGGTACGACTGCCTCTCGTGTTCGTCGTCCTCAGGATTTGCGACAGAAAGAGGTTGAGGGGCGAGTTCGGTTAAAAGAGCGCTGTATATACTCTTTACGTCGGGAAAAATTATCAGATAATTAGGGTTTTTGTTTTGATTGTTGAGTGCCAGTACCCTTTTTGCACGGCTGATGACGTTTTGCTCGGTTATATTATCTGTGGCTACATGAAGATTGGAATTTTTGTCAATGTAAATTTCATCGATGTATTTTTTCGTAGCCGGACACATATTCTGAATC
>JAIRWE010000146.1 GCA_031253365.1 Oscillospiraceae bacterium
TTCAAGAAAAATTTTGTCGGACAAGGAAACTCGACGAGTAAGGCTTTGTGCCTTGCGAGGAGAGGTGACGCAGTCCGGCGGAATTTTTCGCCGAAAAGCGGCGAAAGGGGGTTTTCGGATGTTGCCAATAACTTAAAGGAGAAACAGCGTATGAACAAGTTGAAAAGGGTCGCCGCCATACACGATATTTCCGGGGTGGGCAAGTGTTCGCTTACGGTCGCCCTTCCGATTATCTCTGCCGCCGGGGCGGAATGTGCCGCTATGCCCACGGCGGTTCTTTCCACGCATACGGGCGGATTCGAGGGATTCACTTTCCGTGATTTGACCGACGATATGCGCCCGATGGCGGAGCATTGGAAAAAAGAAAACATAACGTTTGACGCCCTGTACAGCGGATATTTGGGTTCGCTCGGACAAATCGGTATCGTGTCGGACGTCTTTAAGATGTTCCGCGCGCCGGAAACGCTGGTCATGGTCGACCCCGTAATGGCGGACAACGGCAAGCTCTACAGCCTTTTTACCGCGGAACACGTAAAGGGTATGGCAAAACTCTGCGGGCAGGCTGACCTCATCGTGCCGAACCGCACGGAAGCGGCTTTCATGTTGGAACGCGATTACAAAGACGGTCCCATGACGGAAACCGAAGTTGACGACCTGCTCCGCGCGCTGTCCGGGTTGGGCGCGAAACAGGCCGTGCTGACCGGGGTGTATTTCGGGGAGGGCGATTTGGGCGCCGCCTGTCTCGACGCGGGGACGGGGCGGATAGACTATATAGCGGGGAAACGTATCGAGGGTATGTACCACGGAACGGGGGACGTATTCGGCTCCTTCCTGCTGGGCGCGCTTATGCGCGGGCGCGGGTTGCCCGAAGCGGTAAAAATCGCGGTGGATTACACCTGCGCGGCTATAAAGCTGACCGCGGCCGACGGTACCGGGCCGCGTATGGGCGTGCGCTTTGAGTCCGTACTCGCCGATTACGGGAAACTGCTGGACGGACAGGCAAAATAAGCGCTACTCCTTTCTCGCGCTTACGAGAACGGTGGTGATAAGCCCGGCTGTTATCGGCAGATAGAACGTCAAAACCCTCCACAAAAAAACCGAAAAAGTTATGGACTCCCCGAAAATCGGGGCGAAAAACAGCCCGTAGCTCCCTTCCGCCGCGCCGATTGCCCCGGGCAGCGGAACAAACGACGAAATCATCAGCACGAACGCTTGATTGGATATTATGATAAACGGGGAAACGCCGCTTAACCCCAAACCCCTGTATATCACAAATGAAACGGAGAAGAAAACCGTAAGCTGAAGCGCGGATAAAATCATCAGCTTAAAGACCAAGAGCGGGTTTTTCCTTACCAGCTCAAAATTTTTGTGATAATGCTCCAATTCCTCGTCTATATAGGCGATTTTCTTTTTGGCTTCCTTCACCAGCCTCAATTTCGCGGCGATTTTAATCGCCCCGTGCGAAATTTTTTCGGCTGTTTTCTTAAAAAACGCCAGCGTAATCAGCGCGAACAGCACGCAGAAATTAATCGAAAAGCCGATAATCGTCAAAAACATCAATCCGCCGAGTTCTTTCGTGTAATACGAAAAATTCGCGAACAGCACAGCCGCCGTATAAATCGTCAGCACGAACTGATACACGATGAACCTTGAAAGCAAGGCGACGACGCTCCCCCCGAGGGAAACCCCGTAGCGCGTCATATAATAAATCTGCATGGGCTGACCGCCCGTGGCGAACGGCGTTATGCAGTTAAAATAATGCCCGATTAACGTAATAACCATGGTGCGGCGCAGTTTATGGGGGGGATGGACGGTTTTCGTAACGGCGTGAACCGCCAAGGTCTCCAAAAACAAATACGCCGCGATAAAAAGCACGGCGATAAAGATATACGGCACCTTTACGCTTTTCAAAGCGTTATAAACCTGTTTCCCGTCGAAGAAAACAAGGTAAAAAACCATAAAAAGAAACGCGAAAGCGCAAAAAGCCAAACTGATTTTAGTCGATTTTCTCATGTCGGTTTATGAAGAAGACCGCTGTATATATCCGCCAGATATTCTCCGATAAGCGGAATATCCTTGTCCGCGACGGCTTTGAAACCGTTTTCGGAAATATCCGGAAGCCTTTTTTCAACAATATCTCTTATCTTCCTTTCCATTTCGTTGATATCCTTGGCCTTGTAGCAGTCAACGTCGTCGCGAAGCCAGCCGAACGCCGGAATATCGCGCACAAGGGTGTCGGTTTTGCAGGCGAGCGCTTCAAGAAGAACTATCCCCTCGGTTTCCTCGTATGTCGGAAAAAGAAACAAATCCGTCCCCGCGTAGGCTTTTTTCAATTCCTCCGGTCGGACGTAACCCGCGAAAAGCAGGTTGGGCAACTTGGTTTTCACCGCTTTCCTTATCTTCGCGGGGATGGAATAAAGCGGTGTTTTTCCGAACCAGATAAAATTATAATCGGGCATACGCGCGGCAAGCTCCGTGAAGTCAAGCAAGCCCTTCCTCTCGAAGTACAGCCCGACGGATATAACGACCTTTTGCGTTTCGCTCAAGCCGTAAGCCGCCCGAAACTCAGCGCGTTCATTTTCGCGCGGCTCATAAAACGTCAGGTCCACCCCGTTAGACACGGCGTAAACCGGCTTGTTTATCCCGTATCCGAGCAACAGCCGTTTTGAGTATTCCGTGGGGGTTATCACGCAGTCGCCCAGCGAATAGCTTGAACAGATAAGTTTTTTGAAAGGTTTTGCCAAAACATTGGAAAAAACAAACGAGTTCCTGAAATCCTCCTCGGTGGAATGGGCGTGATAAACCACTTTTTTGCCGTGCTTGCGCGCTTTTTTCGCCAACCGCCGGGAATTGAACAAATATGTGTTGATATGCACGATATC
>JAIRWE010000112.1 GCA_031253365.1 Oscillospiraceae bacterium
GGGCCGATTCCGTCCCCGCCGATTACGGTAATCGTTTTATCCAAGTTTTTGTCCCTCCCGGGTTAGAAATTAGTCAACAGAGCTTCGGTCATTGAATTTCTGTTATGCTCCTTCGCTCCGACGAAATAGAAATGCTCCTGCGTTATTTTATTGTATTCGTTCCACAACAGCGATATATACGGGTTGCTGCGATACCTGTTTGAATCCCAGGTGGAAAGCAAAAATCGCGCCTTGCTTTCAAGCAAACAAGTCTTTAGCCGCACTTCCTGTTCTTCGTTCCAGCTGTCGTAATAATCAACGTGCCTTCCGATGTAAGGGGGGTCGCAGTAGATAAAGACGTTTCCGTCTGCCGACGCTATTGTTTTCTCGAACGGTTGGCACAAGAATGTCCAGTTATTATGGCGAATCTTTTCCTCAAAGTGCTTTACCTGATTGACGATTTTAGTGATATACGCCTTGGCAAATCGCCCGGGTTTATGCCCGTAAGGCACATTATAGCCGTTATTCTTATTGAAACGTATCATTCCGTTAAAGCAGGAACGATTAAGAAAAAGGAAGTCCAACGGATTATGCTCGTTATTAAATCGCTCCCTGACAAAATAATAATGCTCGCCGCCTTTCTCGGCTAATAAAGTCCCTTGCTCACTCAAAAACTCTCGAACGACGTTCGGGGTTACGGCACCGCTTTTAAGCCGATTGTAAAAATCGATAATATGCGGATTGATATCGGCAAACACGGCGTTTTTCCCTGCCACGTTCAAACCCACCGCCGCAGAACCCATGAACGGTTCAATCCACGTGGTGTCGTCATCCATCAAAACCGACGCTTTTATCAAAGGCACAATTTTTGATTTAATGCCCTGCATTTTGAAAGGCGGTATAAAAACCTTGTCTTTATTGTAAATCATTGCGGTTTCACCTTGCTTGAACGGGATTGGCTTGTAACATTCTTAATGTCCGCCGACAAATTACGATAAGCGATGTATTCGTCAAACGTGTTCATCTTTTTTCTTTCACCGTCTTTCGTTTCAATTTGAATTTTACCGAAATTCGTCCAGTAATCGTCGAATACTTCTTCGCCCGCTTTGGCGAACACCCCGTTGCCGCTCAGTATATCGGCAATGTTTTTGATGCCGCCTATGTTGGAGGTATTGCCGCTACCGCTTTTATCGCTCGCGATTTTCCACTTCTCGGCGGCGAAAAACGTAAACCCGTTTATTACGGAGGGGATACTCTCCAGTTCGCTGACGGAATATCCGCGAGTTTCAAATCCGGCGGTCAATATCGCCCGCGAGTAGATTATACCGAGGCAGAAGTGTCCGCAATATTCATTGTAGGGGTATTGAATGTTTTTGGCGCTTTCGCGGTTTATAAAGTATTCGCCGTGTGAACCGAGCGTAAACCCGTTGCAAAAACCGGGACGTTTTTCGTTTGTATAGGTGGTTTTCAGGTCAACCGCGAACTTTATTTCCGAATTTTTCTTGTTGATAAAAGTCATATCGGGATAATAATTCTGGTACCTTGCTAATTCCAAAGAACATCCGATACTATCCGCAAATCCGAGAAAATGCGGGAACAAGTGCAGTTCAAGCAGTTTTGATATAACTTTCGTATCTTGTGAAATCGTGTAAACGTTCCCGAACACGTCTACAAAGCCCTTTACGGTCCAATCACCGTTGAGGACAATAAATTTTTCGAGGGTCGGAGCGAAGTTTGAAAGTTCTTTCGCGAATATGTCTTTTTCCTTATGATATTTAACGCTTAATTTATCTGCGCGCTTACTCACGGTATAATTCCTTTCGATATTGACTTCAACAGCCCGCCGCTTTTTATGATTTCCTTAATAAAATCGGGGAAGGGTTCCGCTTTATAGCTCTTGCCCGCGGTTAAGTCCGTGACCGTTCCGGCGTCGAAGTCGATTTGGACCTCGTCGCCCTTTCTTATTTCCCGCGCCGCCGCCGGACATTCGAGGATGGGCAGCCCTATGTTAATCGCGTTGCGGTAAAAGATTCTCGCGAAGGTTTCGGCGATAACGCAGGCAATCCCGCTTTCCTTAATGGCGGCGGGCGCGTGTTCGCGGGAGCTCCCGCAACCGAAGTTGGCTCCCCCCACGATTATGTCGCCCCGCCTGACGTTTTCCGAGAATTTCGCGTCGATGTCCTCCATACAGTGTGCGGCAAGCTCCTTAACGTCCGATGTGTTAAGATACCGCGCCGGAATGATAACGTCGGTATCGACGTTATCCCCGTACTTATGAACAAAACCCCGTGCCTGCATAATACGCCCCCCCGCGTCCTTTTTTTATTACGGGCAGCTCAGTTTCCCGGTGAGCGCGCTGTGCGCCGCCGTCGCCGGGCTCGCCAAATAGACTTCGCTTCCGGTATGCCCCATTCTCCCCACGAAATTGCGGTTCGTCGTAGCCACGCACCTTTCCCCCTCGGCGAGAATTCCGGTGTGTCCGCCCAGGCACGGTCCGCAGGTCGGCGTGTTGAACACGCACCCCGCCCGCACGAAAATCTCGGCGTACCCGAGCCGTATACATTCCAGAAAAACCCTTTGCGTGGCGGGGATGACTATGCACCGCACGCCCCGCGCGACCTTCCCGCCTTTGAGGATTTCCGCCGCCGTCCGCATATCCGAAAGCCGCCCGTTGGTACAGCTGCCTATGACGACCTGGTCTATCCCCACGCCGCCGGCGTCGCCGACCGCCTTTACGTTGTCCGGCGAATGGGGGAACGCCGCCATGGGTCTTACGGCACTCAAATCAATGTCGAAAACCCCGGCGTACCGCGCGTTGGCGTCGGGGGCGAAGGCTTCATACCCCCGCGTGACTTTGTCGCTTATGTAATCCCGCGTAATCCCGTCAACCTCAAAGACGCCGTTCTTCGCCCCCGCCTCGACGACCATGTTCGCCATGCACAGACGGTCGTCAATCGAAAGGCTTCCCATTCCCTCCCCGCCGAACTCCATCGACTTATACAGCGCGCCGTCCGCCCCCGTAATTCCGATAATGTGCAAAATAACGTCCTTGCCCGAAACGTACCCGCCGCACCTGCCCCTCAAATTGAACCGCAGGGCTTCGGGGACTTTGAACCACGTTTCCCCCGTCGCCATTCCCGCCGCCATATCGGTGGAACCCACCCCCGTCGAGAACGCGCCGAGCGCCCCGTAGGTACAGGTATGGCTGTCCGCGCCGATAATCAGCTCCCCCGGCGCCGCAAGCCCCTCTTCCGGTAAAAGCGCGTGTTCCACGCCCGCCCTTCCCGAATCATAAAAACGCCCGATGCCGTGCTTCGCGGCGAATTCGCGGCACTGCTTGCATTGCGCCGCCGCCTTAATGTCCTTGTTGGGCGTAAAGTGGTCCATAACCATAACAATTTTTTCCGCGTCGAAAACCCTGTCGAAACCCGCTTTCTCAAACTCGTTGACTGCCACGGGGGAGGTTATGTCGTTCCCGAGAACCAAATCGACCTTCGCCCTGACGAGCTGCCCCGCCGTTACCTCTTCAAGCCCCGCCCGCCTCGCGAGGATTTTCTGCGACATTGTCATCGCCATTCTATACGCTCTCCTTTGCCCACTTCATGGAAATATCCAACGCCTTCGCGCTGTGCGTGAGCGAACCCATGCTGATTATATCCACGCCCGTCTCGGCGACGGCGCGAATGTTCTCGGCGGTGACGTTCCCGCTGGCTTCCAGCTTCGCCCTGCCGTCGGCGAGTTTCACGGCCTGCCGCATCATATCAAGCGGCATATTGTCCAGCATAATAATCTGCGCGCGCGCCGAAAGCGCCTCGGCAAGCTCTTCGAGGCTTCTGACCTCGACCTCGATTACCACCGTATGCCCCGCCCGCGAGCGCAAAGCCTCGACCGCCGCGGTTATTCCGCCGTAAGCGTCTATATGGTTGTCCTTGATTAAAGCCGCCGCCGACAGGTTATATCTGTGGTTGCTCCCGCCGCCGCACAGCACCGCGTACTTTTGCAGGGCGCGCAGCCCCGGAAGCGTCTTGCGCGTGTCGGCGAGCCGCGCCCGCGTTCCCTGCACCGCGTCGGCGCAAAGCCTCGTGAATGTGGCAACCCCGCTCATGTGCTGCAAAATGTTAAGCGCGACGCGCTCGGCTTTAAGCATCGAAACGGCGCTGCCGCTGATTTGCGCGACGACGTTGCCGTTTTCGATAACCTCGCCGTCCGTGAAAAGCGGCTTCGTCTTTATGTCGCCGTCCAGCAGGGTGAAAACCCTCAACGCCGCGAAAATCCCCGACAAAACGCCGTCCGCCTTCGCCACGAAGAAGGCTTTGCCCGCGCTGCCGCGCTCTATCAGCAAATCCGTCGTGACGTCGATATAATTGACGTCCTCCGCGAGGGCGCGGGTGATAACGTCGTCAACGTAAAAATCGGGCAGTTTCGGTAAAATCATCGTTCCTCTCCTTTCGGGCCGCCCGCCGCCTTGACGACGTCGCTTAAAATCAGCCACGCCGCCGTCGCGAGGGACTTCGTTTCCGCGAAATCGGGGCTTATCTCAAATTCGCCGCTTTCAAGGAGCGTCTTTATCCGCGCGACGCGGGCAAGCCCGCTGTTCGCTTCGGCGTACTCGGGCGTCACGAAAAATGAGCTTTGCATTATATCGCGAAGCTGTTCGCGAAGCCCGGCGGGAACGCTCCGCCCGCCGCCGCCGGGGAAATCGGGCAGCGAAACCTCGTCGCCGCTTTCGCCGCGCGGCGCGCGAAGGTTAATGTCCTCCGCCGCGAGCCGCGAGAACACAAGCGCCTCCAACAGGGAATTGCTGGCGAGGCGGTTCAGCCCGTGAACGCCCGTGTGGGCGCATTCCCCCGCCGCGTACAGCCCCTCCACGCAGGTTCTCCCCGTGCTGCCGCCGACGGCTATCCCCCCCATTAAATAATGCTGGCAGGGGTAAACGGGAACCGGTTCTTTGGTCAAATCATACCCCTCTTCACGCAATCTGCGGTAAATCATCGGGAAACGCGCTTTTACGAACTCGCCGTCCTTATGCGATATATCCAGATAGAAATCGTCGCTGCCCGTCTTTCTGCCTTCTTCGATAATACAGCGTGAAACCACGTCGCGGGGGGCAAGCTCCTTGCGGACGGGTTCGTATTTTTCCATAAAACGCTCTTTGTCGCGGTTATAAAGATAGGCGCCCTCGCCGCGCAAAGCCTCCGAAATGAGGAAACGCTCGCGGTTGTTCTTATCGGCGAAAGCCGTCGGGTGAAACTGGATGTAATTCATCTTCATTATTTTCGCGCCCAGATTGTAAGCGAACTGTATGCCGTCGCCCGTCGCCGTGGCGGAATTTGTGGTGAAATTATAAACTCTGCCTATTCCCCCCGTTGCGAGAACGCACAGCTTTGTGGTATAATAACGGAGCGCGCCGCCGACGTCCGCCATCGCGGTGAAATAGTCGCCGTGCTTTTCGAGTTGCAGCAAATGCGCGTTTTCAAGGCAATCGACATTTTCAAGGACGCGGACTTTCTCAATCAGCGACGTGACAATCTCGTAACCCGTGCTGTCCTTGTGGTGCGCTATCCTGTTGCGGGAATGACCACCTTCCAGAGCCAAAGCGATCGAGCCGTCCGAATTCTTGTCGAAGTCCACGCCCAGACCGAGCAGCTTTTCTATGTTTTCCGGGCCGCGCTCCACAAGAATACGCAGATTCTCAAGGTTGTTCTCGTGGCCGCCCGCGATAAGCGAATCGTTTATGTGCAGCTCAAAATCGTCGTCGGCTTTGTCTATGACGGCGGCGACGCCGCCCTGCGCCAACGCGGAATTGCACAAGGTCATGGCGCGTTTGGACAGCATGAGGACTTTAAGGCGGCTGTCAAGGTTATACGCGGCGTAAAGCCCGGAAACGCCCGCGCCCGCTATTATCACGTCGTATCTCTTAAAAAGCATAGGGCAACCTCAAAGAAAGGACTTATCATGACGGAAAAATCAAGCGAAAACATCGCCGTTCTCGCGGGGATTGACACGGGCGGGTATGACGCGGACGCGTCAATGGACGAACTGCGCGAGCTTGCGAAGACGGCGGGGGTCGAAACCGCCGCGTTCCTCATCCAAAAGCGACCTTCCCCCGACCCCGCCACCGTTCTGGGAGGGGGTAAAATCGAGGAAGTAAAAGGGCTTTGCGACGCCTTTGAAGCGGACTTGGTAATCTTCGACACGGAACTGACCGCCGTGCAGATTCGCAATATAGAAAAAATCACCGAAAGGCGCGTAATCGACCGCACCACGCTGATTCTCGACATCTTCGCGCGGCGCGCCGTTTCCGGCGAAGGGAAATTGCAGGTGGAGCTGGCGCAGCTCAAATACCGGTTTTCGCGGCTGGGCGGGCTGGGGACGTCCCTTTCTCGCTTGGGCGGCGGGATAGGAACGCGCGGTCCGGGCGAAACCCGGCTTGAAACCGACCGCAGACATATCAGGCGCAGAATAGGCAAACTGACGGCGGAGCTTGAAGAGCTGACCGCCCGCAGGGATTTCTCGCGGCGGCGGCGCAAAAAGGACGGCGTCCTCACCGGGGCGATTGTCGGCTACACCAACGCGGGGAAATCCACGCTGCTGAACGCGCTGACGGGCGCGGGCGTCGCCGCGCGGGACAAGCTGTTCGCGACGCTCGACCCCACAATGCGGGGGGTTGAACTCCCCGACGGGAGAAACCTCGTGCTCGTCGATACCGTAGGGCTGCTCAGGCGACTGCCGCACAAACTGGTGGAGGCGTTCAAGTCCACGCTTGAAGAAGCGGCGAACGCCGACATAATCCTGCACGTCCGCGACGTTTCCGACCCCGAAGCCGACGAAAAAGCGCGGGTGGCGGGGGAAATTCTGGCGGAGCTGGGGGCGGGCGGCATCCCGACCGTGAACGTGTTAAACAAGTGCGACATCGCGGAAAACAACCTCCCCGAAAACGAAAACACGGTTAAAATCTCCGCGAAAAACGGGGAGGGGCTGCTTCGCCTGCTTGAAGTCACCGCCGCCAATCTGCCCGGCGGCGGCAAGCGCGTGAAGCTGCTCCTGCCCTTCGACAAAGCGGGCGAGGCGGCGAAAATCCGCGCGAACGGAAAGGTCTTTTCCGAGGAATACACCGCGCGGGGTCTGGCGATAGACGCGCTGGTGGAAGAAAAACTGCTCAAATCGCTTAAAGGCTATGAGTTATGAGCGTCACGGACGACTTCCGTGCCGCCGACGTTCCTGACCGACAGAATATGGCAGGAGTCCGCGCCGAAAACCGTTTCCGTGTTCATCTTAAATTCTTTCAGCAGAATATACGGCACGAACGCCTGCACCGTCCCCGCGAAGCCGCCGCCGTGAACGCGGCAGGCGCCGTTTCGCTCCAGCGAGGCTTCCGCGATGTTCAGCCCTATTCCGAGGGGCTGGCTTTTTACGTTGTCGGGCGAGTATATATTTTGCAGATATTTGTACGAGCTGTTCCCCGACTCGTTGATATATCCCAAAAAAGCGGGGAAATCCCCGTTTTTCAGCGCGTGAACCAACTTGTCCACGCGGACGTTCTCGTCAAAGAAATGAAGGGAGCGCAGCACGGCGCGGTCGCCGAATTTGGCGCGCAGCGTATTCACGTTCAGTATAACGTCCTGCTTGCAGATTCTCCTCAAACAATCCACGCCGAAATGGGCGGCAATCCGCTTCATCTCGTCGGGAACCGCCGCGTAATCCGCGGTTAAGCCCTCGTGGGAGCCTTTCGTGTCGATGATGCACAGCGCGTGCCCGAACGACGAAAAATCGGCTTTCACGGTTTCGATAATCGGAACGGGTTCCTTGAAATCGACGGCGACAAACCCGCCGACAGCCGACGCGATTTGGTCCATAAGCCCGCTCGGTTTCCCGAAATACTCGTTCTCGGCGACCCCCGCGATTTGCGCGATTCTCACGGGGTCCGTCTTGCCTTCGTTGAAAAGATGCGATAAAATCACGCCGACAAGCACTTCAAAAGCCGCCGAAGAGGACAGCCCCGAACCCTTTATCACCTTCGACGTGGTATAAGCCTTGAAGCCGCCCGTTTTCAGCCCCGCTTCCTTAAAGCCCTTCGCCATGCCGCGTATTATGGCTTCCGACGTGTTTTTCTCGCCGCTTACGGGTTCAAGGTTGTCGAGCCACACGTCGCTTTCCTCGAAGCCCTCGGACTTTATGACAATCTTGTTCGCTTCAATCGGTTCCGCCGCGGCTATTATGTCAAGGTTCACCGCCGCCGCCAGAACCTTTCCGCCGTTGTGGTCGGTGTGGTTGCCGCCCACCTCGGTTCTGCCGGGCGCGGAGAAAAACCTGAGCGGCGTTTCTTCCCTGCCGAAATGCTCCCTGTACAAAAACACAAGGTGTTCGTACCTCTCGCGCTGTCTTTCCGTTTCAGCCTCACGGTCGTGCGTGCCGTATGCGTAAAGCTCGTCCATACGGCAAACGGTCGGCGTGTGCATGGTGAGAACCCCCTTTCCCGTCAACCCGCGAATTCCTTTTCCAGATTGCGTAAAGCCGCGTCAAGCACGCTCCTCGGACAGGCGACGTTTACGCGTTCAAACGTCGTCGCCCCGCTTTCGCCCGGCGCATAAAACATCGCCCCGCCGTCAAGCCAAAGCCCCGCCCCATGCGTCACGCGGCGGTCGAGTTCGTCCTGCGTCAGATTATATTCCGAAAAATCAAGCCAAAGCAGATACGTCCCCTCCGGTTCGACAAGCCTGACCTTCGGCAACCGCTTTGACAAAAATTCACGGACGGCGTCTATGTTGCCCGATATGTATTCCTTCAGCCGCTCCAACCACTCGCCGCCCTTGGTATAGGCGCTCTTGCAGGCGGCAAGCCCGACGGTGTTAAGCTGGCTGTAACCGCTCCTCCTGATTTCCTCTTTGAAGGCGCGGCGCAGAGGGGCGTTCTTGATAAAGACGTTCGCCGTTTGCAGCCCCGCCAGGTTAAAGCTCTTGCTCGGCGAGGAGGCGATTACCGCGTTTTCGTTGAGCGTCCCGAAGCACACGTGCTTATGCCCCTCCCAAATAAAATCGCAGTGAATTTCGTCGGAAACGATTGTCACGTCGTGTTTCGCGCAAATCCCGTTTAACGCTTCAAGCTCCGGCTTCGTCCACACCCGCCCCACGGGGTTATGCGGACTGCACAGCAAAAACAGCTTCGCGCCGTCGGCTTTCCGCTCAAAATCCGCGAAGTCAATCGCGTATTTGCCGTCCTTGTACGTAAGCGGGTTTTGAAGCAGCTTTCTGCCGTTGTCGCGGATTATTTCAAAAAACGGGTAATACACGGGCGTTTGGATTAACACGCCGTCGCCGGACCGCGTAAAAGCGCGGACGGCGGTCGCCAAAGCGAAAACGACGCCGGGGGTTTTAACAATCTCGCTTTTGTTCGCCCGATAACCGAAACGCGAATCGAACCAGCCGTTCACGGCTTCGTAATAATCGTCCTTCGCCTCGGTGTAACCGAAAATCCCGTGCCTCACGACCCTTTCAATGTCCTCCAAAACCTCCGGGGCGGACGGGAAATCCATATCCGCGACCCACATTGAAATCAGCTCCCCGTTTACGGGCATACCGCGTTCGGCGGCAAAGTCGTATTTCAGCGAATCGGTGTTCTTCCTGTCCGTAACGGCGTCGAAATCATATTTCATTCCAAAGCCCTCTCCAAATCCGCGATGATGTCCTCCGCCGCCTCTATCCCCACCGACAGCCGAAGCAGCCTTTCGTCAATCCCGCGTGAAAGCCGCCGTTCAAGCGGAATGTCGGCGTGGGTCTGCGTGACGGGATAGGTTATCAGCGTTTCCACGCCGCCCAGCGATTCCGCGAACAAAATAAGCTCGACCTTGTTCAGGACGCTTTTCGCCGTTTCCTCGCTGTCAACCGAAAACGAAATCATGGAGCCGAAGCCGCTCGTCTGCCTTTTCGACAGTTCATAGGCGGGGTGTTCGGGCAGCCCGACATAATACACGGCGGTCACTTTCGGGTGATTTTTCAGCCGCCCGGCGATTTTCAGGGCGTTTTCCTGCGCCTTCTCCATACGAACGGCGAGGGTCTTAATCCCGCGCGTCACCAAAAAGGCGTCAAAGGGTGAAAGCACCGCCCCCGTGGTTTTCTGGATAAAGCGGAGTCTTTCGTAAGTCTCGCCGTCGGCGGCGACCAAAAAACCGCACAGCGTGTCGTTATGACCGCTCAGATATTTCGTGCCGCTGTGAACCACTATATCCGCCCCGAGTGAAATCGGGGCGCAGAAATAAGGCGTGAGAAAGGTGTTGTCCGCGATAAGCAGGGCGTTCGGCGCCATTTTCCTCATCGCCGCCAAATCGGTGACTTTCATCATGGGGTTCGTCGGGGTTTCGACGAAAACGGCGCGGGTCTTGTCCGAAAGGGCGGACTTCACCGCCGCCGCGTCCGACGTGTCCGCGTATTTGACCGTTAAGCCGTTCTTGACCGAGATATTGTCGAACAGGCGGACTGTTCCGCCGTACAGGTCGTCGGTGGCGATGATTTCGTCGCCCGGGGAAAAAAGCTCCGTAAGCGCGTTGACGGCCGACATCCCGCTTGAAAACGCCAACGCCCCCGCCCCGCCTTCCAGGGCGCGCAGCAGGTTCTCGGCGTGTTCGCGCGTGGGGTTGCCGGAACGGGAATAGTCGTAGCCCGTGCTTTTCCCGACGGCGGGGTGGGCGAAAGTCGCGGTCTGGTATATGGGAACGGCGACCGCGCCCGTCGTTTGCGTCGCGTCCCTGACCGCGTGAACGCAAGCGGTTTCCGGTTTCATAAACTTACCTCCCCGTTCGGCGCGGACGTTTCCCGTAGCTTCCGCGCGATTTCGTCTGTCGCGCCCGAGCCGGAAAAATCCATCGCCTGTTTTATCGCGTTCTTTACCGCCTTCGCGTCGCTTGAACCGTGCGCCTTTATGACCGGCTTGGCGGTTCCCAGAAGCGGCGAACCCCCGACCTCGCGGTAATCGGACTTCCTCGTCATGTTCCTGACGCCGCCCTTCACGAAAAGATAGCCCGCTTTCGAGGCGACGCTTTCGGTGAACAGGCTTTTAAGCGACATTTTCATAAACGCGCCCATACCCTCGACGGTTTTCAGATACACGTTGCCGGTAAAGCCGTCGGTCACGATTACGTCGCAACCCCCGACGGGAACGTCCCGCGCCTCCGTATTGCCGATAAAGTTGAGGGGGGCGGCTTTCAAAAGCGCGTAGGCGGCACATTCAAGCTCCCTGCCTTTTTCCTCCTCGGTGCCTATGTTCAGCAATCCCACGCGCGGATTCTCAATCCCCATGATTTTTTCGGCGTAAACGCCGCCCATTATCCCGAATTGCAAAAGCATCTCCGGGCGGCATTGCGTATTCGCGCCGCCGTCAATCAGCAGATACCGCCCGACGACGCTCGGCATAATCGGCGCCAACGCGGGGCGTTTAACGCCCTTAATCCGCCCGATTACCATGCTGCCGCCCGCCATGAGCGCGGCGGTGCTGCCCGCGCTGACGAAAGCGTCGGCCTCGCCGCTTTTCACCAGACCGAAAGCCGTACCCATGGAGGTTTTCGACTTCGTCGTCCTTATGTCAAGGGGGTTGTCCTCCACCCCTATAACGCCGTCGGCGTCGGCAATCGAAATGTTCCCGCGCGACAGCCCCAGCCCCGAAAAACGTGACAGCAACACCTTTTCGTCGCCGGTAACGACAATCTCCGCGCCGAACTCCTCGGCGGCGGCGGCACAGCCTTTCAGTATCTCGTCGGGGGCGTTATCCCCGCCGAACCCGTCAACCGCTATTTTCACAATGTTCTCCCTGTTTCAAAGCTTAAATCCGCCAAAGCGCGCTCCGCCAATTGTGCGTACCTTTCCCGCTTGCCTTTCACCGCGCGGTCGAGCGGCGGCAACAACCCCATGTTCGCGCCCATGGGCTGGAAGTTTTTGTTGCTTTCGTCGCTTATGTAACCCGCCAGCGCGCCAGTCATCGTCGTTTTCGGGAACGCGGGCGGAGTTTCCCCGCGCAAACGCGCCGCCAAAGCCAACCCCGCGGCAATTCCGCTCGCCGCGCTTTCCATGTACCCCTCCGCGCCCGTAATCTGCCCCGCGAAGAACACGTTCTCGGAGCCGCGCAGCATGAAGCTCCCGTCAAGCAATCGGGGGCTGTCGATGAAGGTGTTCCTGTGCATTACCCCGCAGCGGACGAAATCGGCGTTTTCAAGACCGGTTATCATCCGAAAGACGCGCTTTTGTTCCCCGAACTTCAGATTAGTCTGGAAACCCACAAGATTATACATACTTCCGGCGGCGTTTTCCTTGCGAAGCTGTACGTTGGCGTAAGGCCGCCGCCCCGTTCGCGGGTCGGTCAAACCGACGGGCTTCATACACCCGAAGCGCAGGGAATCCGAACCGCGTTTCGCCAAAACCTCGACGGGCATACAGCCTTCGTAAAAAGCGCCGGCGGCGTCAAAATCGTGAAGCGGCGCGGTTTCAGCCGTAATCAGCGCGTTATAAAACGCCTCGTACTCGTCCTTGTTCAGGGGGCAGTTGACGTAATCGGCGCCGTCGTTGCCGTACCGCGACGCGAAAAAGGTTCTTTCAAAATCAATGCTTTGGGCGGTTATAACGGGAGCCGCCGCGTCATAAAAACTCAGAAGGCCGCCGCATCTTCGCTTAATCGCTTCCGCCAGCGAATCGCCCGTTAAAGGTCCCGTGGCGATGACCGCGTTCCCCGGCGGAAAATCCGTAATCTCCCCCCGCGTGACTTTTATGTTTGAATCCGCTTCGATTCTCTCCGTCACCGCGTCCGAAAACGCCGTTCTGTCCACCGCCAAGGCGCCGCCCGCCTCAACCCTCGTAAGCCGCGCCGCTTCAAGTGTCACGGAACCCAGCAGCCGCATTTCCGCTTTCAGCAACCCCGCCGCGCTCGACAGCCTGTCCGATTTCAGCGAGTTGGAACAGACAAGCTCGGCGAACCCCGCGTACTTATGCGCGGGGGAAAATTTCTGCGGCTTCATCTCGCAAAGCTCGACGCGAAAGCCCTTCCCCGACAAAACACAGGCGGCTTCGACCCCCGCCAGCCCGGCGCCTATAACGGTGACGGTCATCGCCTGTCGCGCCTGCGCCGGTTTAACTCGGCTTTCAAGTCGTTCGCCAAAGGCTCGAACCCCTTTTTTTCGGCGACCGGCTTACCGTCCCTTGTAACCGCGGGCGTTCTGTGCGGCGACGCTTCCGCCTCGACCCCCCATTTTTCAAAGGCGGGCAGCCCGTCCTCGCCGATAAGCGGCGTCAACCCGCCCGCGTACCCGCTTTCATGGAAAAGGTACAGCGCGCCCGTTTCGTTATCCCTGATGATTTTACAGCTTACCGCGAACCCCGCTTCCGTAAAAACAACCTCAAACCTTTTTTTCCTGTTCCTGTCCGTCACAGCCGCCCCCCCGCAATTCCGAAAAACCGTCTACGGCAATGATACATCAAAATCGCGAAATTGTCAAGGCAATCGCGAAAATCGCGTTCAGAATCAGCACTCTCACGAGATGAGTGCTAATTAAATTTTCTCATATGTTTTGCGACTTGTCAACGACTTGGCAGTAAAAAAAGTTGAAAAATTTATCGTGACGCGACTTATTGTATGTAGTAATATTGTGTTCAATGAGGTATGCTATTTTCAACAGGAGGTAAGCAAAATGGATATAATTCGCGTATTTGGCACAAATCTTAGGCGTTATCGTAAAGAATTAGGGCTTTCCCAAGAAGCCTTTGCCGGTAAATGCGGTATGCACAGAACATACATAGGCGCAATAGAGTGTTTTCGGCGCAGTATAGCCCTTGAAAACATACAGCGTATTGCTGATGCTCTCGGTATTGAAGCGTACAAGTTGCTCATGGAGCAATCTGACAACGGAAGGAATTAATAAAATGATTGAAACGTTAGCCGATTTTATACGTGAGTTTAATAAAATAAAAGCTATGGGTTGGATACTTACGCACCGTCCTGGACCAACAGGAATCGGGAAAACAGTCGAAGATTTATTAGGAATTCCTGAAAACAATTTTAATGAACCTGATTTTGGTGAATATGAATTAAAATCAGCGCGTACAGACTCTAGAAGTATGCTTACCATATTTACCCTCGCGCCAAAACCCGCAAAGTCAAATACAAAGTTGCGTTTAAAATATGGTTATTCAAGCTCCGCATACGACAACGACGAAAAAGTTTTGCACTCTACGCTTAACGCGGTAAAATTTACGCCTATTGTCGATACCAGGTATAAACTGAAAATAAAACTTAAAGACAAGCGCATCTATATCATTTCTGATACTGAAGCGGAAGATATATATTGGGATAGGGAATCAATCCGAAAAGCCTTTAATAAAAAATACAAAAACAAATTTGTTTACGTTAAAGCCGATTCAAGAGGAAGCGGCAAAAATGAAGAGTTCAAATATTTATCAGCCGAAGCGGTATCCGGCTTTGATTATGATAGCTTGATTTCACTTTTAGAACAAGGAAAAATATATGTTGATTTAAGAATCGGTCAATATCATAGTGGAAAAAATAAAGGAAAAACGCACGACCACGGAACAGGATTTAGAATTCGTGAACGTGACCAGCCGCTTTTGTTTAAGAACAGAGAAACAATAGTATAGAGAATTGAACGGTTGATTATGGTGTTTTCTGTTTTGCTATTTATTGTTTTCTTAAAATAACGATATGCTCATTAGTCATAGTAGCGGCTTTTATACCGGTTTCGTTTGTTGGCGAATTAAGCGAGGGCATAACCTTATTCGGAATATTTCTGTCAATGGTGTGAATATGCGTCAATCCATATTTTTGGCTTAATTCAACAAGGATTTTATCCGTCTGTAGATTTACAAGCTTAACCGTTCTGTTGCCAACAACCCAAAATTGATAACCGCCCTGTTTCATTTTTTTTGCGATTGCTGAGATTGCCTCGTCTAAATCGCAATAAAAACTAAAAACGTCTCCGGCGCGTTCAATGTCGGAATCCTTAATTTTTTCGAGCGAAAGACGTAATGTTTCGCTGTCAAGGGTATATTCAAATCCGTTCCTGTATTTTTTACCGCCCATTAAGTTCCTGTCAACAGCATTGACCGTTTCGGCGGAAACGCCGTCCAATTCAAGCCATTGCAAAGACAATTTACAAAACTCCCCGTATGCTACCGTTGTACGGCTATCGCCATAAGGCGGCGAGGTTATTACCAAATCCACGCTGTTATCTGGAACGCCATATAAATTAATACTGTTTTCTGATAACACGCTGATTTGCGGGGCAATTTCATTTTTTTGGCAAAGTTCTGAAAAATCTGACATTTTACCTATGTTTCGCTTTAAAATCTCAATAAATTCGCGTTTAACATCAGGGTTATACGATAAAACCTTATCTGCGGGCATACGAAACATCTTAAATTCACCATTGCGCCTGTTTGAAACAACGCGGGATAATTCGCTGAAAGCGAGCCAAATAAAATTTTTTTCGGGAGTTTCCGGCATTTCAGCAATACAATTCTTAATTATCTGTAAATCTATTATAACCTGCGGCTTATACCAATAACCGATATTCTTATATTCCGGCACTGATAATTGTACCCCTTTTTGTGTCAAATAGTCATTAAGATAGCAAGGCGCGTCAGTTGCCCACCCGTCTTTTGCGGCAATATCCGCGCCACATTCAGCCGAAACATAATAATCCGCTGTTTTATCGTCGTAATTAACACAAGCCATTTCGTATTCGACAGCCATCATTAATTGATTATAAGCTGTTTCAAGGTTTTTTCCGCTGATTGGATTAGTTTTAACCTCGCACATCAACTTGGCAAGCGGATTTAAGTCGTTGCCGTAAATTTCTTTAATTCCACCAATAACGCCTTCGACCAATACCGTGCCAGAACCGGCAAATGGGTCTAACAACGTTGTCGGGGGAGCTACCTCGTTCATTATTCTAATTATGTTTCTGCTAATCGGATAAACCATAACCGCAGGATAATTATGTAACCCATGTGTTAATTCCCGCGTATTGGTGTTTTTAAAATCCCAAAAACCATCATGCAAGGAACATAGTTTTTCCATAAGAGCATTGTCTTTTATGTTTTCATCTTTGTCAGCGCCCGTTTCATTATCCCTGATGATTTTACAGCTTACCGCGAACTCGGCTTCCGTAAAAACAACCTCAAACCTTTTTTTCCTGTTCCTGTCCGTCACAGCCGCCCCCCCACGCAATTCCGAAAAACCGTCTACGGCAATGATACATCAAAATCGCGAAATTGTCAAGGAGCTTGGGAACCCTTGACTTCCCCCCGAAAAACATGCTATATAGAGCGGTTTTGCGCGGAAAGATGGGAATTCACCCCCGGCGGTGTATTAGCCCGCTCACGACTGCAAATCGTACACTTCTTTGTAATAGCCGCCGTCGCGGAGCAGTTCCTCGTGGGTTCCGGCTTGGGCGATTTTCCCGTCCTTTAAGACGATGATTTTGTCCGCGTCTTTCGCCGATGAAATCCGCGCGGCGATAATGATTTTCGTGCAGGTCAAGTCAAGGTTTTTCAGGCTTTCCTGTATATGCTTTTCGGTTTCCGAATCCACCGCCGAGGTGGTGTCGTCCAAAATCAAAATCGACGGTTTTATCGCCAGCGCCCGCGCCAAGGCGATTCTTTGTTTCTGCCCGCCGGACAGCCCCACCCCGCGTTCCCCGATAATCGTTTCGTACCCGTCGGGGGCGGCGGCGATAAACTCGTTCGCGGCGGCGGCGGCGGCGCAGGATTCAACCGTTGAAAAGTCCATTTCGGAATTGCCGAACGCTATGTTCCCCTCGATGGTGTCGGAATAAAGCAACACCTCCTGCGTCGCCATCCCTATCCCCGAACGCAGCTGCCGTAATTTCAGCATACGGATGTTATGCCCGTCGACGGTTATTTCCCCGTCGGTGACGTCGTAAACGCGCGGGATTAAATTCACGAGGGTGGTTTTGCCCGAACCCGTTTCCCCCATAATCGCGACGGTTTGCCCCGCCTTCACGCTGAAACTTATATCCGACAACACCTTCTCGTGTCCGTAACCGAAAGAGACGTTCTTAAACTCTATGTCGCCCTTTATTCTGCCGTCAAGCTCCAAGGCGTCGGCGCGCTCCACTATCTTCGGGTGGCTGTAATACACCTCGATGATTTTATTCGCCGAGGCGGTGAAGCGCTGCAGGTCGTTGATGATGTTGCCCAGCCAGCTCATGGGCCCGGACATCGTCCATATCAGCATGGAAAACGCCATGTAATCGCCCGGCGTTATTTTTCCGCCTATCACGAACAGCCCGCCCGCCACCAAATGCACCACCATGATGGACTGCGACATCGTTTCCATCGGCAGGAAGAATTTCCACCAGACCAGAGCCGTCTTTTTGTTCGCCGCCGAATATTCCCCGTTAAACGAGTCGAATCTGCTTTTTTCGTATTCCTCGGCGGCGAAAGCCTTGACGACGCGGTTCCCCGAAATGTTCTCCTCCGCGGCGGTGTTCAAATCCGAAAGCCGTTCGCGCAGCTGCCCGTACATGGGACCGACTTTCCTTCTGAAAACAAACGAGATTATAAACAAAAGCGGCGTTAAGGCGACCATACACAGCGCCATTTGAACGTTAATCGTAAAAAAGAAAACCGCCGCCGCCGCGAATATGACAAAACTTTCAATAATCACCCTGATTATCCAGGCGGTGGAATGGCGCACCATTTCTATGTCGCCGGAAAGCCTCGTCATTATGTCGCCCGTCCGGTAATAATCGTAAAACGACGCGTCCTGCTTATGGATATTGTCGAACAAATACGCCCTTACGCGATAAATCACCCCCTGCGAACAGACCTCGTAAGTCATGTTCACGGCGTACTGCAACGCCGTTCTGAACAGGTTGACGGCAATCGTAAGCGCGACGAGCAAATACAGAAGGTTCCTCCAGGTCGCAAGGTTTTCGGCGGCGTTTTCGCCCGAGATGAACGTATCGACGATTATCCTCGTGAAAATAGGGTTAAAAACGAACATAACCTGACAGACCACCGACAGGAACATTGCCAATATGTACCTTTTGCGGTAGCCGTGCAGGTTTTTCCAGAGCCAGCGTATAAGAAACGACATAAAGCAGCCCCTACAATGTTCGGAAAAGCGCGGCTTTTTTCCCTCTGTCGCGCCTGTAATGCTTATTGCTGAAATCAATCTTCCCGAGCGCGTCATAGGCTTTGTTCAAAGCCGTTTCCGCGTCGTCGCCGACGGCGGTGACGCACAGCACCCTTCCGCCCGCCGTCACGAATCCGCCGCCCCCGCTCCGCGTCCCCGCGTGGAAAACGTAAACGCCGCTCATCTTCTCCGCCTCGTCCAACCCCGTAATCCCGAACCCCGTTTCATACTTTTCCGGGTAACCGCCGCTCGCCATAACCACGCAGGCGGCTTTTCGCGGCGAGAACCGCACGTCTGTTTCGGACAGCCGCCCTTCCCAGACCGCCCGCGTTATGTCAAGCAAATCGGTTTCAAGCAGGGGCAGGAGGGTTTGCGCTTCGGGGTCGCCGAAACGGCAGTTATACTCCACGACTTTCGCCCCCGAAGCCGTCAGCATAAGCCCGAAATAGATACAGCCCTTGAAAGCCCTTCCCTCGCTTGCCAGCCCCCTTATCGTCGGAATGAAAATGTTCTCCGTACATTCCGCGGCGACGTCGTCGGTGTAATAAGGCACGGGGGCTATAACGCCCATTCCGCCCGTGTTCGGACCCTTGTCCCCGTCGAAGGCGCGCTTATGGTCGGTACAGGCGGGCAGGGCGCGGAGCGTTTCCCCGTCGGTGAACGCCAGCACCGTCACCTCGACGCCGTCAAGGTATTCCTCAACCACGATTTCCCTGCCGCTCTCCCCGAATTTCCCGCCGCGCATTATCGAATCCACCGCTTCCTCTGCTTCGGCAAGGTTTTGCGCGATTATGACGCCCTTCCCGAGCGCGGGACCGTCGCACTTGATAACGGCGGGGAACGCGCCCGCCGCCTTTATGTAACCGACGGCTTTGTCGGCGTCGGTAAAGGTTTCATAAGCGGCGGTGGGAATGTTATGTCTTGACATGAAGTTCTTGGAGAATTTCTTGCTTCCTTCGATGGCGGCGGCGGATTTGCGCGGCCCGAAGGTTTTGAACCCCGCCGCGTTGAGCGCGTCTACCGCCCCCAGTATAAGCGGGTCGTCCGGCGCGACGAACACCCATTCCGGTTTGATTTCGCCCGCCAAAGCGACGACCGCGCCGACGTCCGTCGCTTTGACGGCGTGGCACGACGCGAGCAGGGCTATCCCCGCGTTGCCGGGCGCGGCGTGGATTTCGGGGTTTTCCGCGGATTTTTTCAGGGCGGCGACTATGGCGTGTTCCCGCCCGCCGCCGCCGATTACGAGAATTTTCATACAGTGTGTTCCTGTCGTTCGCCGCCGATGTCTATAAAGTATTTGCCGTAATCGTTCCTGTCGACGCATACCCGAATTTTATTGTCGGGGGTTATATAAGGCAACGGATTGTCGAACAAATACCCGTCCTCAAACTCGTGGGTCGTGAAGCCGTCCGAATAAACGCATTTTATCCTGAAAAGCCTGCGCCTGTTGACCCGCGTGTTGCTCAATCCGTGTTCCGTGACGTCCGCCATAACGTAACACCCTTCCCGCGCGAGACGCTCCCTCAGGGCGCCCTTTTTCAGCTGCCTCGACAGCATTATCCCCCCGCAGATAAGCGTGATTAAGCCGACCGTGCCGAATATGAAAAGAACAAGCACCGTGGCGACTTCCCCGCCGTCGTCCATTACCGAATAAGGGTTGTCGGGGTTATACCAAATCACAATTTGCTGCCCCACGCGCATACTCGACGAATAATAGGAAAGCCTCGTGATTATCTCGTTGCCGTCCCTGTCATAAAACCGTATGTCGACGCGATGAACTCTGTCGTCGCCGCTGCCCGTAACGCGTATGTCGACGATAGTCGCTTCGGTTTTGACGGCGGTTTCCATAAAATCGCTTCTCGTTTTTTGTATGACGACCGCAACCGCCGTTCCGACGATAAGGAACACCGTTCCCATAAACAAAAGCATGAGGGACATAACCAAAAGCGGATTGCTGCGCTTAAACTTTTCCACGGCTTCCTCCTTCGCGGCGGTTTCCGAATACCTTTGCATAATTATATAATATTTTCACGGAAACGTCAACGATTTCAAAAAATATAACCAAGTTGAAACATATTTTGTGACATTCGTGCATAAAACGCCGATTTTAGCGACATTGTCAGTGCATATTTACAATAACGCGATATTATACTTGAAAATTTTTAATAAAATTGCTATACTTAGGGTTGGGGTTGTTTTCGCGCCCGCCGCAAATGTATTTCCAGGTTACCCGAGGAGAACGGCTTTGAAAAAGATAATGAAACTGAAATATTTTGTCGCCGCCGCCGTCAACGTCGCGGCGCTCGCCGCGGTGTTCGCCCTTGAAGCGCTCGGTTCCGCGTCGGTCGGATTCACCGCGCGGGGCGTCGCCGAAAATTTTTATTCCGAAGTCGCCTTTCAGTCAATCAGCTACGTGCGCAAGGAGCTGGAAAGTTATCTGGGCGGCACGGAGCTTTGCGCGGCGAGGTTTTCGGAACACCGCGACATGAGCGAGGAGAGAAAACTTGAGCTTATGCACGAGTTAATGCGGGAAGGTATGTTTTATGATTTGATTTTGCTCGACGCCGAGGGCAACTCGCTGTCGAATTTGAGGGGGAGCGGCATCGGCATCCCGCAGGAGGCTTATGAAAGGGCGATGGGCGGCTTTTCCGTCATAACGGGCAAAAGCAGAATATATTCCAGCTCGATTGAGTATAACGCCTTCGCGTCGCCCGTTTATACGGGCGGGGAGGTGACCGGGGTTTTGGCGGGGATTGTCCCGACGGAAAGGCTTACGCTTATCCTGACCTCCGTTATCTTCGGCGAACGCGCCGACAGCTTCGCGGTGAACCCGTTCGGGGAAATATACATGGTTTCCACCTTTTACGAAAACGCTTCTCTTTACGACGAGAATATATTCGACTCGCTCGTTATGGAGGAGGAAAAGTTTTTCGAGATAAAAAGCGACTTCGCGACTTACGACCCGAACGGTTTGTACAAAGCCGTAATCGGCGAGGAAAGCCGCGTCGTCAGTTATAACCCGCTCGGAATCAACGATTTGATAATTGTGAGAATCCTTCCGGAAAGCGTAATTCAAAACGCGGCTTCGTCGATTGTTCGGCAGACGACGTTTTCAAACGTCGTGTTTCTGCTGCTGACGGGGCTGTTCGCCGCCGGCGCGACGGTGTACTTTTTCAGGAGCAAGGCAATCATTTCGTATTACGCCGAGGAAAAGGAGAAGATGGCTTCAACCGACGCGCTTACGGGGTGCTATACCCTCGGCAAGTTCACGCAGGAAGCGGAGGCGATGCTGAAATTCGACGACCATAACCTTGAAATCTACGCCGTTTCGTCGGACATCAACAAGTTCCGCTCGATTAACGATATGCTCGGTTACGACAAAGGCAACCAGATTCTGAAAACAATGGCGGAAACGCTTATGCGCGACATGGGCAAGAACAATATCGTCACCCGCGTAAACGACGTTTTCCATTTTATCGTTTCCTGCGAAAACGAGGAAAAAGTAAAGGAGATAATAGACTCAATCATCGCCGACGCGGAATACATCGTACCGGGGCTGCACCTCGTCCTTTCCATCGGCATTTACCACATCGACGACAGGAAAATCAGCGTGCAGACCGCCATGGACCGCGCGGATATAGCCCGCCGCACGGTCAAAAACGTACCCGAAAGCACCTGCGCCTTCTTCGATAACAAAGTCCTTTCAAAAATCCGCGAGGAAAAGGAAATAGAGGACGTGATGGACGACGCGCTGGAAAAGGGCGAGTTCATACCGTATTTGCAGCCCAAATACGCGCTCAGGGTCGAAAGCGACATGGTGCTGGACGCGGACGGCAACCTCGATTTTATAGACTTCAACACGGCGGGGGGGAAGAACACCGCCGTCATGGGCGCGGAGGCCCTCGTAAGGTGGAAGAGGGACGGCAAGCTCGTCGCGCCGTATAAGTTCATCCCGTTGTTTGAGGAAAACGGGTTCATAACAAAGCTGGACAAGCATATATTCGAGGAGGTTTGCAAAAGGCAGAAGCAATGGATTAACAGGGGGTTCCCCATAAAGGTTATTTCGGTCAACGTGTCAAGGGTGAACCTTTTCCAGCCCTATTATATACAGGAGCTTTCGGACATCTGCCAAAAATACAGCGTCCCGACAAGGTATTTCGAGATGGAAATAACCGAAACCATAGCCGGAAACGACCTCGGTATGTTAAAGGAAAAAATCTATGAAATAAAAAAGCTCGGGTTCCACGCCTCCATCGACGACTTCGGCTCGGGATACTCGTCTTTGAATATGCTGAAGGACTTGCCCGTTGACATACTTAAAATCGACCGCGGTTTCCTCGCCGAGGATATGCTGAAAAACGAACGCGCCTACAAGGTCATCGAACACGTTATCTCCCTTGCCGTTTCGCTGAATATAGGAACCGTGTGCGAGGGTCTGGAAACGGAGGAGCAGGTGGAGATTCTGCGGAATTTGGGGTGCGATATGGCGCAAGGGTATTATTTCGCCAAACCCATGCCGCTGGACGAGTATGAGGAATTGGTTTACGGCAAAAATTAGAGGTGTTCTATGGGCAAGTCTGCGAAAATACGGGAGCGGTACGACCTTAACGAATTGTCGGACGTTATCGAAAGGGCAAGCCGTTCGCTTTGCGGCGCGGTGAGGTATGTCCGCGCGGTCGCGGAAAGCGAGTTTTATAACGTCAACGTAAAGGATTTGTTTAAGATAAGCCTTTCGGACATAACCAACCCCGCCATCCTCTCCAATCTCGGCGTTTGCGCCGAAACAAAGTCCGAAGCGTTAAACGGCGCCGGATTCAGCCGCGTCGCGAACATGGTGTTTTACGCCTTCGCGGTGAGGCTGCCGTTTTTCAGGCGGGCGGAAGACGGCGTTTTCGTGAAGGACTCGCGGCTTTCGGCTTTGTATGAAACGTGCGTGAGCAAAGGCGCGGAAAATTACGGCGGCATAATTCACGACGACTTCAAATCCATGATGAAGGCGGCGAAAAGACGCGAAACGCAGCCGCCCTTCACAGCGGAATGGTTCAGGCGGTGGGTGTATTCCGAAGGGGGCGAATTAGCCGCGATTAACAACAGGAATATGTTCTTGCTCGGTTGCGCGGACGCGCTGTTCCCGCTCTACCACGCGGCTTTGTGGGAAAAGCTGACCGAAATGTTCGGCGAGAAGGAGTGAGCGGGGGGAATTGACGCGGGCTTCGGTAAAAAAAACAGCCGTTGTTTTGGCGGCTGTTTTTGTTTTTCGGCGAAAACCCCGTAATTTCCATCCCCTCACGCCTTGACGTCAAGAATGTATCTGTTCATAAAATCATCGCGGTAGTCTTGATAACTTTCATATCTCAGCCGCATATAATTTTGCATAAAATCGGATAAGCCGTCGCTGATTGAGAACAGATTGTCCCACATGAACAACCCGCCTTTGATGTTGGCGCTTAAAAGCAGAAAGTCGGTATAACCGATATTCTTGGCGGACGTTGACGCCCCCATGTTCATAAGCGCTTCCTCGGCGGCTTTGTAAGAGGTTTCCGCGCCGTTTTTCTTGTACAAGCCCAAGAACGTGTCGGCGAAAAGTTGCCCCTGCTTCCTCCCGCTTTCCCAAAAAGCGTCAAACGAATTCTCGACCAAAATATCGCCCATGGCGACATAATTAACCCCGTCCTTTTCGTGGCTGACATAAGCGTGGTCAACCGCGCTCCAAACCTGGCTCATGTCCTGAGCGGCTATATACCGCGAAAAGGAAGCGAACGCCCTGTCCAAGAATTGGCTGTGCTTTTGATTGTCGCCGTTTATGTCGTTTTTTACGGCGTCGTAGGCCGAAACCAGCCGCTCAAAGTTAAAGGTCGGACCGTATATGCCTCTTTCGGCGGCGTCCGCTCTCGCCATTTTGCTCATTTCGTCCATGAGCAGGCGAATCATACCCGCTTCTTTTTCGTCGGCTCCGTTAAGCTCCAAAGAGAAATCCGCCAAATTCTCAACGGTTAAGCCCATGATTTGCGCAATCCTGACGTCGTTCAAATTAAAAGTCACGCCGGCGGGTTCGACTTTAACGCTCCCGACGTAAGCGGACTCGTCGGCGAATTCTTCCAGACGGACAATGTCTTGATTTTGTCTGAACAAGGGTTCGCCGGGTTCTTCCTCTTTTTTATTCACGACGACGGTGTTGTTTTTGAACAAATGAGCATAAGCGCCGCCTGTGTCGGGTAGTTTGTCGGTTACCATAATATTCACGCTCCTTCAAGGTTTTCGCGAACTGCCTACATTTACTATCGTCAAACAATCGTAAAAATTCAGCCCTCCGCGAAAAAATTTTTTCACGCGGGGGGGTGGCTAAGGTTTCGCGAAAGTCTGACGATAATATAGTCGGGATTATAATAAATTCGCGGAGGTAAATATCATGCGTATAAGTGAGGTAAACGCCGAGAATTACAAAGAATACCTGAAAATACTCGGCGTCAAAGACACAAAACATCTCGACAAAATGTGGGGTAATAGCAATAATGCCGAGAAAAAAGATTTTTCTCACGAAGCTCGTGAAGCCCGTATGGTTGCTTTGGGTTATATCGAAGAAGGAATGCTTATAAGAGATGGTGATACAAGTTGGCGGAAAATCGTTCCCGTTTCCGATGAGATTAAAAATAAGCTCGTTGAAGTTGTCAGAAGGCAAACTTTGGCAAACGGCGACTTAAAGGGCTATGCCCGTGACGGAGATGAAATCGGAGCCATATTTAAAGAATATCGCAAGACCGTTGCTCCAAGCGACCGATTGTCCGTTACGTATACTCTCAGCCGGATAGTACAGGCGGAAACTCAGCGAATTGATGATTATGTACACGCCAATGTTCCGGGATGGAAACACGGGCAGCCGATACCCGACGACGTTCTCAAAGCCGCCGTTTCGGGCGTTGATTTCGACTTTAAGGCATAGGGGTTCTCACTTTTTCCAAAAAAGCCAAGCGGGCGTCAGTCCCGCTTATTATATGAACAAGGAGCATTGGAACACGGAAATATGGTGATTGACACGAAATTCAAAATGTACTCGGATGTTCCCGGCTCGAAAGACCCCGACACGTACAGCCCTACGTTACGAGATTATCACTTGCAGCTTTGGAATAAGCCACTACCAAGCGGTGAAATGTTTGTTCTCACCGCTAAAGAGTCGGCACCTTATTACCTTTACCACAGTTCTGATTTGGGCGATTTCTGTTTAGCGAGCGACAGTATCATTCATACCTACTCAAGGTGGGGAAGGAAGCCTATTTCAGACATCGTTAAAGCGTTCCCGAAAGCGGATATTAACGCTTTTTATGACTTGGCTTCTACAATAGGCGGCTATGTCGTTTTCCCCGCGAACAAAATTGAGCGCAAGCCGACAATCAACGGAATACGCGGTATGCACCCAAAGATAAGAGACCGATTC
>JAIRWE010000020.1 GCA_031253365.1 Oscillospiraceae bacterium
GATTCAAGCACGGTCACGCCTAATAAAGGCTCGCAGTCGTTTTCTCCGAAAATAACGTTTGCGGCGACTTTTTCGCCGTTTATGAGTACGAACGCATACCCCACATCATAGGTAACGACCGAACCGTCGGCAAGCTCATACGAGCGTTTGTTTTCGCGGGTTACGCCTATTTTTTCAAGTTCTTTCGCGGGAACGATTGTATCCGTAGCCCCCGTGTCAACCAAAAAAGGCATGGAAAAGCAACCGCCGTCCCCCGCGATATTTGTAATTTCGGTGACGGCATACACCAATCCCATTTATTTCACCTTCTTTCCAATCAGCAAGCATATAAGTTTTTCGCCGCGCGTCCCGCTATTCCCGAATGTGCAAATAGCTTTTCAAGCCATCTTGCAACACCCGGGAAAAGTTGACGTGTTCCTGTTCGGCGCGACGGTTAAGCCACGCGGGAATTGACAGCGTTTTCTTGACGAATTGGTTGTTGATACGGTCTCGCACGGCAGGCATAAACACCTCGATTAACGCGATAACTTCGCCCTCGCCGGGTTTTATTTCCGCAGCGGACGACGGGGCGGGAATTTCGTCGCCGTCTTGTTCCATACCGTAAAGGTGCAGCCCGAGAGCCTCTTTGGCGTTTATGAACGCTTTGTCCTCCGTGTCGGCGCAGGGCAAACACCCGGGTAAGTCCGGGAACTCGACAGAGATACCGTCTTTTGCATAATGCAAAATTGCGGGGTATGCGTAATACGATTTTTCCATAAATATTGTCCTTTCAAAGTGGCGGTAAGCGGTAATTAGACAAGTTTGATTTTCGCTTGCTTTTCAATGCTCTTCAGATTGCAGACAGGCATTGTCTTGACCGGGTGTGTTACCGTGACTTTGCCTTTTTTGTCGGGGTGTTTGAATTGCTTGTGGTCCCCTACGCGACCGACCTCGTACCAACCGTCTTGCGTCAATATCGCTATGACTTCCCTTGATGAATAACTCTTCATTACCCCACCTTCCGAATGTATTATAGCACGTAATATATTACGTGTCAAGCGTTTTGTAAATAAATCAAAAATTTTTTCTTTTCTTGAAATCTCGGTCGCGTTCGGACAATCAAAAAATCAAATTCAGTAATATATACAAGCTATTCCCGAATGTGCAAATGCGCTTTTAAAGCCTCTTGCAAAATGCCGGAAAAATTGACATTCGCGCGTTCTGCGCGTTCGTTTAACCATGTGGGAATAGTAAGCGTTTTTTTAACAGGTTTTTTGCTGTAAAACTTGCGATAGGTTTCCGTGTCCACAGCGATAATGCTTGTAAACTGTTCGCCCGTCGTTACAATATCGCGGGGATTACTTGCTTTGGGTATGACTTTTTTATCCTGCTCCATATCATACAAAGTCAAGCAGAGAACATCTTGAGCCATATAAACGGCGTCCGCCATATCGTCGCCGCTTGTACAGCAGCCTTGAAGGTCGGGAAAATTGACGCTGTACATTCCGTTTTCCTCCGGCGTGAATATCGCTGCGTATGTGTATCTCATAATCAACCATCCTTTCCGGTGTTGAATATGTTGGACAAAGGGCTTTTATTTCAGCCCTAAGTCCCTCATAATGTTTTGAACCGTGCCGGTTGCCACTTCTTTGTTTTGGTGACGCGGTATTCGTGCGGTGTTGCCGGTCTTTGGGTTTATCCATATGTCGTGTTCCGCGCCGTGCCGTTTTATGCGGCATCCGTTTTTTTTTGCCAGCCGTGTAAGTTCGCTTGCTTTCACTGCGCCTCCTCCTTGCTGTCAATATTATAACACGTGTTCAACACGTATGTAAAGGCTTTTTTTGAAAAAAAACAATTAAAATCTCGGTTGAAAAAACTCTTGTAACTTAGTCGCGGATATGTTATACTGTTATCGGAAAGTATGTTGAAAGGCGGTAACGGCAACCGATATGTTTAAAATCGCGATTTTAGGTCACGGGGTCGTCGGCTCGGGGACGGCGGAGGTGTTCTTTAAGAATAAATGCGGCATTGAAAAAAAAGTCGGCGGCGAAGTCGATTTGAAATACATTCTCGACATCAGGGAGTTTTCCGGTTTGCCGTATGGCGACAGGTTTGTGAAGGATTTCGACGTCATTTTAAGCGACCCCGAAATAAATGTCGCGGCCGAGCTGATAGGGGGGTTGCACCCCGCTTACGATTTTGTGAAAGCGTTGCTCAAAGCGGGGAAAAGCGTGGTGACTTCCAATAAGGAGCTTGTGGCGCAAAAGGGCGCGGAACTCCTCAAAATCGCGCGCGACAACAACGTCAGTTTCTTTTTTGAAGCGAGTGTGGGAGGCGGTATTCCGATAATACGCTCGCTTCACCAATGCCTTGCCGCGGACGAAATCCGCGAAATCGCGGGGATTCTCAACGGCACGACCAATTTCGTTTTGACGAAGATGTTTCGCGACGGAATGGGGTTCGGGGAGGCGCTGAAAATAGCGCGGGAGTGCGGTTACGCGGAACACGACCCTTCCGACGACGTGGACGGGCACGACGCCTGCCGCAAAATCTGCATATTGGCGTCGTTGGCTTTCGGGAAGCATATCTATCCCGACTATGTCCGTACCGAGGGAATAGGCGGAATAACCGGCGAAGACGTGAGTTATTGCAGAAACTGGGGCGGTTCGGACGGGGGCGCGGTCAAGCTGCTCGGCATAGCCGTCAGGCACGGCGGCAAAATCGACATCACCGTTTGCCCCGCGTTTGTGAACGGTTCCAGTCGGCTCGCGGGGGTGGACGACGTGTTCAACGCCATACTCGTTCGCGGGGACGCGACGGGCGATGTCGTGTTCTACGGAAAAGGCGCGGGGAAATTCCCCACGGCGAGCGCGGTCGTGAACGATATAGTCAACGCGCTGAAAAAACCGGACAAGACGCACTCGCTTTATTGGGAGGACGCGCCGGAGCCGCAGGATTACGGCGGGCTTGAAAGCGGTTTTTATGTGAGGATAAAAGGAAGCGAGCCGAAAAAAGCGGCGCAAAGCGCGTTCGGCGACGTCGGTTTCTTACACAGGGACGGTTGCCCGGACAACGAAAAGGCTTTTGTCACAAAACGCATGAACGACAGGGAATTTAACGGGAAGTTAAGCGGATTGAAAGAAGCGGTCGAGATTTTGGGAAAAGCAAGGGTGTTCGACAATTTGTAGGCAACCGCCGATGTTGCCGTTATTCCGAAAGGAGTTGCGCATGGGGAAAAAGCCCAAATTCAACCGAATGATTTTAAAACTTTCGGGCGAGGCTCTGGCGGGGGAAAAGCGGTTCGGGCTGTGTATCGAAACCGTTACCGAAATCTGTAAAAGCATAAAAAAGTGCCGCGACGCCGGCGTTCAAATCGGGATTGTCGTGGGCGGCGGCAATTTTTGGCGGGGGCGCACAAGCGATAACATGGACAGGGTTCGCGCCGACCAGATAGGTATGCTCGCCACGGCGATGAATTCGCTGGCGGTGTGCGACGTTCTCGAATCGCTGGGCTGCGAGGTGCGGGTTCAGACGGCGATTGAAATGCGGCAGATTGCCGAGCCTTACATAAGACAAAAGGTCATTCGGAACTTTGAAAAAGGGCGTATAATGATATTCGGGTGCGGGACGGGGAATCCGTTTTTCTCCACCGATTCGGCGGCGGCGTTGAGGGCGGCGGAACTGGAAGCCGATATTCTGCTGAAAGCCACGATGGTGGACGGCGTTTATGACAAAGACCCGTTGGAGTTTGACGACGCGGTTAAATATGACACGCTTGAACACAGGGACATTCTCGTGGGGGGGCTGCGCGTTTTCGACGGAACGGCGGCGGCCATGTGTATAGACAGCGGTATTCCGCTTATTGTGTTTGACTTGCACCGCCCCGACAACATATACGACGCGGTTATGGGGGAAAAGGTGGGTACGATAGTCAATTAAAGGAGGATTCTATATGAAAGACGCGATAGACCTTGCGAAGGAAAAAATGGACAAGCACATTTCGGGGTTGGAAAAAGAATTTTCGACCATTCGGGCGGGCCGCGCGAACCCCGGCGTTCTCGACAAAATCCAGGTGGATTATTACGGGGCGCTGACGCCCATTAACTCGCTCGCGGCCGTTTCCGTAACGGAAGCGCGTATACTGGTGGTTTCGCCGTGGGACGTTTCGGCGCTGAAAGCCGTGGAAAAAGCAATTATGGCGAGCGATATAGGCATCAACCCCACCAACGACGGGAAATCAATCAGAATCGTTTTTCCGCAGCTGACCGAGGAACGCAGGAAAGAGCTTGTCAAGCAGGTGAACAAATACGGAGAGGAAGCCAAAGTCGCCGTCCGCAGCGCGCGCCGCGACGCCGTGGAAAAATTCAAATCAATGAAGAAGGCGTCCGAAATCACCGAGGACGACCTCAAAGACTGCGAAAAGGACATCCAAAAGCTCACGGATAAAAACATCGAAAAAATAGACGAAATCTGCAAAGCGAAAGAAAAGGAAATCATGACGGTGTAATAGGATTTAGGATTTAGGATTTAGGATTTAGGATTTAGGATTTAGGATTTAGGATTTAGGATTCGGGGTTTGGGGTTATGGTGTGAACTTTGGATAAACTGCCTGAGCATATCGGAATTGTGATGGACGGGAATCGGCGTTGGGCGAAGAAACGCGGGCTTCCTTCCTCCGCCGGGCATCGCAAAGGGGCGGAAATCTTCAAGGCGCGGGCGGGCGATTTGTCGGAATTGGGGATAAAACACGCGACGTTTTTCGTCTTCTCCACGGAAAACCTTAAACGCAAGGCGGACGAGATAAGCACTCTTACGCGCCTGTTCGAGGATTGTCTTGACGATTTTAACAAAAACGCGAACGACGCGAACATTCGCCTGCTTATCATCGGGGATTTGTCCGTTTTTTCGGACAAACTCGTCGAAAAAGCGCGGGAAGCCGAGCGTCTTACCGCCGGTAACAACGGAACGGTTTGCCGCTTGGCGTTCAATTACGGCGCGAGAGCGGAAATCGTCCGCGCCGCGCGTTTAATCGCGGGCGACGCGGAGCGCGGCGTTTTGTCGGCTTCGGACTTGAACGCGTTAACCGAGGAATCGGTGTCCGATTATCTTTACACCCGCGGCGCGCCCGACGCGGATTTGATTATCCGCACGGGCGGGGAAAGGCGTCTGTCCAATTTCCTCTTATGGCAGGCGGCGTATGCGGAACTGTATTTCACCGACACGTTGTGGTGCGATTTTACAAAGGGCGAGCTTATCAAGGCTTTGGAAGATTACGCGGGGAGGAGTCGGCGTTTCGGAAACTGATTGTTGCTCCACCGAAAGGACGGGCGAATGGCAAGACGGATTATTTCTGCGGGCGTGGCAATACCTATCGGGATATTTATTTTGGCGGTGGATAACAAGGAATTAGTCATAACCGCCTGCGCCGTCGTTTCGGTGGCGGCGGTTTATGAAATCCTCCTCGCCACAAAATATCTCCAAAATCGCGTTATAACGGCGCTCAGCCTGATTTTTGTGTTTTTGGCGCCGTTTGTTTTGAATTACGATTTTTTCAACACGCGGTATGTCGCGTTTGTTTTTATAATCGGGCTGTTTTTGATAATGCTGTTTAAGTACAAAGAGGTTAAGCTGGCGGAAGTCGCGCTGGTCGCCTTTGTTTCAATCTGCATACCCTTTTCTTTGGCGAGCATCGGCTTTTTCTACAACGCGGACCCCGAACATTTCGGGGCGTACAGCGCGCACAGAACCTTCTGCGTGGTTTACGCGCTGACGATTACCTGGATAAGCGACGCCGGCGCTTATTTCGTCGGAACATTGGCGGGGAAACACAAAATGGCTCCCGATATAAGCCCGAAAAAAACTTGGGAAGGGTTTTTCGGGGGGATGGTCACCGCCGCGCTGTTCGGGGTTTTACTCGGCAAAGGCTATGAGCTGTGGGAATTTTTATTTACGGGGGCGAACACGTTCAAAACGGACACGATGTTTTTGGCGGGAACGGCGCTGTGCTGTTCGCTGCTCGGCGTTCTCGGGGATTTGTCCGCTTCACTGATAAAGCGGGAGTGCTCCGTTAAGGACTTCGGCAACATCATGCCCGGACACGGCGGGGTTTTGGACAGGTTCGACAGCGTGCTGTTCGTGGTGCCGTTCGTGTATCTCGTGTTCCTGCGGTATTTCCCGGTTACGGACAAGATAATATGAAACCGCTTGTCATACTCGGTTCGACGGGTTCAATCGGCGTACAGACGTTGCAGGTCGCCAAAGAACAAGGCATAAAGATAAAAGCGCTCGCCGCCCATTCAAACGTCGAGTTGCTCCGCAGGCAATCGCGGGAATTTTCACCCGAGCGCGTTTGCGTTTCAAGCGAAGACCCGGATGCCTTGTCCGAAATCGCAGCCCTTCCCGATTGCGCGGTCGTCAACGCCGTCGTGGGTTTCGCCGGGTTGAAGCCGACGCTCGCGGCGATTAACGCGGGCAACAAAGTCGCCGTCGCCAATAAGGAGGCGTTGGTCGCGGGCGGCGAAATCATCATGTCCCTCGCGAAGGCGAAGGGCGTTCCGATTGTTCCGATTGACAGCGAACATTCGGCCGTTATGCAGTGTTTGGCGGGTCAAGACGCCGCCGCCGTCGAAAAGATAATCCTGACCGCGTCGGGCGGACCTTTCAGGGGATACACCAAAGAAAAGCTGAAAAAAGTCACGCGGGAACAGGCGATGCGCCACCCGAACTGGAACATGGGCGCGAAAGTCACGGTGGACAGCGCGACCATGATGAACAAAGGTCTGGAACTGATAGAAGCCGTCAGGCTTTTCGGGATAAGCGAGGACAAGGTGGAAATCGCGGTTCACCCGCAAAGCGTAGTCCATTCGGCGGTGGAATTTATCGACGGGAGCGTCATCGCGCAAATGGGCGTTCCCGATATGCGTTTGCCCATCCTGTACGCGCTGACTTATCCCGAGCGGCTGCCGTCGTCGGTCAAGCGTCTTTCCCTGATTGAGGCGGGATGCCTGACTTTCGAGGGGTTTGACGGCGAGGCGTTCCCGTTGCCGGATTTGGCTCGCCGGGCGGTTCGTTTCGGCGGGAACGCCCCGTGTATCCTCAACGCGGCAAACGAGGCGGTCGTGGAATTATTTTTGCGGGATAAAATAAAATTCTGCGAAATATCGGAAATCGTCGCGGAAACCTACGAAAAAGCGGCGAAAACGAAGACCGTATCCCTTGAAATCATAGAAAGCACGCAAAAGTCAATATATAAAAAATTTTTTGATTAAGGAGTTTTTTAATGTCGTTTTTAGTCGCGCTGCTCGCGCTTTGCGTCATAATCCTCATACACGAAATCGGGCATTTTTCCGCCGCGAAGCTGTTTGATATGAAGGTCTACGCCTTCAACCTCGGAATGGGTCCCACGCTCTTCAAAAAGCGCGGGAAAGAAACGGTTTACGCGGTGAAGCTGCTTCCGATAGGCGGTTCGGTGCTTCTCGGCGAGGACGAGGAACAGGGCGACGACCCGCGCGAGTTCAGGAACAGACCCGTATGGCAGCGCATGATTGTCATTGTCGCCGGGGCGGTGTTCAACCTGATTTTGGGGCTGGTTTTGTGCGTAATAATTTCGGCGACGGGCGAGGGGTTCGCCACCCTTACCGTAGGCGCGTTCGGGCAGGGCGCGGTCAGCAACACGGG
>JAIRWE010000058.1 GCA_031253365.1 Oscillospiraceae bacterium
GCGACACAATCAACCCCGACGCGGACAAATTTCCGAGCGAGGAAAAAGCCGAAAGGGGGATTGTCGCGTTCCTTTTCCACTCCCCCGACAAGCTGCCGGTTATTTTGAGGAACCTGACGCCGGACGATTTCCCCACCGCCTTCAACCGAAGGGTGTTTGAAACGCTTATACTGCGGCTTAACAAGCGGCAGTCCGTCACAACCGCGTCGCTCGGCGGCGAATTCTCGCCGGAGGAAACGGGCAGAATCGAAAAAATCAAGATAGAGAACGCCGCTTTGCCTTTTACCGACGAGCGTTTGAACGACTATATAAAAGTGCTGACGCGGTTCAAGAAACAAAAAGACAAAAAAAGCCCCGCCGATATGAGCAATACGGAGGCTATGGAATACGCCGAAAAACTGAAAAGGGAAAAGTTCGCCAAGACTTATTAACCGCGAACGCTTCGCCGAAGAAAGGAAAGAGTAATTACGATGAACGAAAACGCGAAAGTTGTGCTTAAAGACCTGCTTGACCAGGGCAAGTCGTCGGGTAAGCTCACCACGAAGGAAATTACCGATGTTCTGGAAGACTTGGAGTTTAACGTCGAACAGATTGATAAACTTTACGAGGATTTCGAGAGCCTCAATATTGAGATAGTGGACGATTACGCGACCGACGCGGACTTGGATTCGGCGTTGGATTTCACGTCGGAGGACGACCTTGACCTGGCTTTGTCAACCGAGGGTATTTCGATAGACGACCCCGTGAAAATCTATCTGAAAGAAATAGGGCGCGTCCCCCTTCTCACCGCGGAGGAGGAGATAGAGCTGGCGTCCCGTATGCTTCAGGGGGACGCCTACGCGCGCAGGCGGCTTTCGGAGGCGAATCTGCGCCTTGTCGTCAGCGTGGCGAAAAAATACGTGGGCAGGGGAATGCAGTTCCTCGACCTTATCCAAGAGGGGAACCTCGGTTTGATTAAGGCGGTGGAAAAGTTCGATTACACGAAAGGGTTCAAGTTTTCCACCTACGCGACCTGGTGGATAAGGCAGGCGATTACGCGCGCCATAGCCGACCAGGCGCGAACCATTCGCATACCCGTACACATGGTGGAAACCATTACAAAAGTGAAAAAGGTTTCCTCGCAGCTCCTCCATAAAAACGGGCACGAACCCGGCGCGGAGGAAATCGCGAGGGAGCTGAATATGCCGATTGACCGCGTAAGGGAAATTATTCGCATAGCGCAGGACCCCGTTTCGCTTGAAACGCCGATAGGGGAGGAGGAAGACTCCCATCTCGGGGATTTTATCCCCGACGACGACGCGCCGGCTCCGGCGGAAGCGGCTTCCCACGCGCTTTTGAGGGAACAGTTATCCGATGTTTTGGGGACGCTTACCGACAGGGAGGAGAAGGTGCTGCGGCTGCGTTTCGGGTTGACGGACGGCAGGCAGCGTACTTTGGAAGAAGTCGGACGCGAGTTTAACGTCACGCGCGAGCGCATAAGGCAGATTGAGGCGAAAGCGCTGCGAAAACTCAGGCATCCGTCGAGAAGCAAAAAATTACGGGATTTTTTGGATTCGTAAGGTGAAAAATGCACATTAACCTGGAAACCGATTACGCCGTCCGAATTGTCGATATTCTCGCCAAATCGCGGTTCGGCGGCGAACGGTTGAGCGCGGTTGAAATTTCCGCCCGAACGAACGTTCCGCAAAGGTTCGCCCTGAAAATTCTGCGAAAGCTGGTCGCGGGGGGCATAGCAGAATCGTACAGGGGCGTTTGCGGGGGGTATGAGCTTTGCCGCGAACCCGAGGATGTTTCGATTTACGACGTCGCCGAGATAACGGAGGGGAAAATACGTTTCAGCCGCTGTCTGGGCGAAGGGTACGACTGTTCTTGTTCGGACGAGCTGCCTTGCGCTTATCGGCGGGTTTTCGGAGAGATAACCGACGAGATTTGCGACATACTCAAAAAGCAGACTTTTGACAGGTTGGTCAGACAGGCGCCGTGTATGCCGGGCGGAAAATCCACGGAAAAACCGGAGGCGAAAAAACAGATATGCAGAAAAAAGAAACAGACGGAAAAAACGACCTGAAACCGCAAGGCGACGCGGTTTTCGCCCTCGATATAGGAACAAGGACCGTCGTGGGCATTATCGGGGAGCAAAAGGACGATATATTCGCCGTGACGGATTACGTCGTCGAACCGCACCCGAAAAGGGCTATGATTGACGGTCAGATTGAGGATATCCGACAGGTCGCGAGAATGGTCGGCAGGGTGAAGGAGCAGCTTCAGGAACGCACGGGCGTCAAACTCGAACGGGTTTCCATCGCGGCGGCGGGGCGCGCGCTGAAGACGCGGCGCGTTTCGATGGATTTTGACATATCCGAAACGGAGTCGATAAATTTTGACACGATAAAGTCAATGGAAATCGATACAATCCAAAAGGCGTCCGCGGAGCTTTCCGCCGAACGGAGCGTGAACACCCCCTATTACTGCGTGGGGTATTCCATAATCAGCTATTTGCTGGACAATTACAAAATGCTCAATCTGGAAGGTCACAAGGGGTCGAAGGTCACGGTTGAGCTGATTGCCACGTTCCTGCCGAACGTGGTGGTGGAGGGGCTTTATTCCGTAATGGACATGAACTCCATTTCCGTATCCAGCCTCACGCTGGAACCCATCGCCGCCATGAACGCGATTATCCCGCAGGAAATAAGGCTGATAAACATCGCGCTCGTCGATATAGGCGCGGGGACGTCGGACATAGCCGTTTCGCGGGACGGCAGCATAGTCGCTTACGCCATGGCGACGACCGCGGGGGACGAGATTACCGAGGAAATAATAAAAACCTATTTTGTGGATTTCGATACCGCCGAAACGATTAAACAAAAATGTTGCGCCGACGAGGAGTGTTCCTACCGCGATATTTTCGGGATTGAGCGGAAAATAACCCCCGACGAGTTCGCGGAGAAAATCGAGCCGAGCGTGGACGTCCTCGCGGAAACAATCTGCGCGAACATCATCGAGGCGAACGGCGGAGCCCCTTCCGCCGTGTTTCTGATAGGCGGGGGGAGCCTTGTCAAGGGGCTTGCCGAAACCGTTTCGGAAAAACTCGCGATTCCGCTTGAAAGGGTCGCTTTGGGGAGCCACGAAAACTTAAAGAACATAGACACGAAGGGCGCGGTTATGGGCGCGGAGTTTGTCACGCCGCTCGGAATCGCCGTCACGGGCGTAATGAACAAGGGGTATGACTTTTCGGTCATAACCCTCAACGACAGAAGCATACGCATTTTTGACACGAACAAAATAACCGTGTTCGAGCTGCTTACGGTGGCGGGTTTCAAATCGGCGGAAATCCTGGGGCGTTCGGGTCGCAATCTGACCTATTCCCTCAACGGAGTCCGCAAAACCAAAAGGGGCGGCGTCTTTGAACCCGCGCGGGTTTTGCTCGGGGGGAACCCCGCCGCGTTAAGCGCGAAGGTCACGGGCGGGGACAGGGTCGAATTCACGCCCGCCGTTTGCGGGGAAAACGCCGGGATGTTAATCCGCGACATTATCGACGCCGAAAAACGCGGCAAAGGCACGGTTACGCTGTGCGGTTCCCCCGTTTCGTTCGGTCTTGAAGTAAAGGTGAACGGCAAAGCGGCGGACGGGGATTACTCGATACAGAATCTCGACGAAATCGAAACCTTCGGGATTTTAACGCTGGGCGACCTGCTGGAACACCACGAAATCGCGCAGGCGGTCACGGTCAACGGGGTCGGGGCGGACGGCGACTACCCGCTTTCCGACGGGGACGTCGTCGAAATCCGAACGGCAGATTTTGAGAACGCGCCGGTGTTCGTCGGCGAGGAAAAGGAAACGGACTCTTCCGGCTGGGGCGAGATAAGCGTGACGCTTAACGGGGAGCTTGTCGCACTGCCGCCGAACAACGACAAACTGCCGCACACCTTCCTGGAACTGCTCAATCTCTCCAAGCTGGACTTTGCCAACCCGCAGGGCGAGTACATTATGATGATAAACGACGCCCCCGCCAATTTCAACGACGAGCTGAAAGACGGGGACAGAGCGGAATTGAAATGGGCGGAAGCCGACTAACCGAAAACGAAGTCCCGCGTCAGCGCCGCCCACTCGCGAACCCAGTAAAAAACCAACTTGTATGAGCGGGTTTTGACGGAAAGCGTGTGAATTTCGTCAAACAGCGGCCGGGCGTTCAATTCGGCGCGGTAAAGGTGGAACCCGTCGGAAACTATCACAATATCGTCGGCGAGGTTGTTCCGGGCGACGACGTCCCGCGCGAAACGCAGGTTTTCGCGGGTGTCGGTCGACTCGTCCTCCGTGAAGATTTTTTCGGCGGGGACGCCGTTTTCAATAAGCCAGTCGCGCATAACGCTCGCTTCGGCGGCGGGTTCGTTCGCGCCCCGCCCCCCCGTTACCACGCAGCTGAAATTTTCGTTTTCAAGCAAAACGTCGCGCGCGGCGGCAAGACGCCCGACAAGCATGGGGGAAGGTTCGCCGTTTTTGAGAACCTGACAGCCGAGGACGATTACGGTACGCTCCTTATCGCCGAAATCGCCGCCTCGGTTAATCGCGAGCAGCATATTGACGGAAAGGAACGCCGCCCACGCCGCCCCGAGCGACGTAAGCGCGATTATTATTTTCAGAACGAAGCGGCGTTTTTTTTTCATTAGACCTCTTGCGAAACTAAATTGTGGTGGATTTTTGTGTGGATTTTTCGTCAGACAAGGCAATTTTGACGATAATATCCGCGATATTTGAGGAAAAATTAACGCAGTATGACGGA
>JAIRWE010000136.1 GCA_031253365.1 Oscillospiraceae bacterium
GGGCCCGGAAATTTCCGCCGTTATGACGGTGACGGCGTTGCCCTGGTTTTTGTGAAGCTCATAGGCGCCGTTAATCGTTTCCTCGTTCATAAATGGCGCGTCGCCGCACAGCACCAAAACATCCCCGCCGCGCTCCCGTATAAGGCGTTCCGCCTGCATGACGGCGTGACCCGTCCCCTTGCGTTCCGATTGCAGGAAGGTTTCGCAATCGTATTTTTCAAGGCGTTTTTCTATCAGTTCCGCGTTGTTGCCGATAATGACGCCGACGTTCCTTATTCCCGAAGCCTTTACGCTGTCAAGCACCCACACCAGCATCGGCTCGAACGCCACTTCCATCAGAACCTTCGGTTTTTCGGTCTTTAATCTTTTGCCGTCGCCCGCCGCGAGAACGATACAGGTTTTTTGAAGCATGAGGATTTCTCCTTATCGGGATTTTCGGGGAACGCCTACGGCTTCGTCAGTACGAACACCGCTTTTTCGCTGTCTTCGCCGCCTTCGCCCCGCGTCATAAAATCAAGGCAAGCCCTGACGTTAAACCCCGCTTCTTCCGAAACCGCGCGAACGGCGTCAAGCGGGTAAGCCTTCTCCCTGATTTCCTCAACGCTTTTGGTATACGCCCCGTCGCGCCTTTCCCTGAAAATATCCAGCGTTATGTCCACGACGCCGTCGTTTTCGTAATGATTGCTCCACACGCAATAAACGCCGCCCGAACGCTTTATGAACACATGGTCGCCGAGAATTTTCTCGTGCTTATAAACGGTATTGACGTCGAATACGAACACCCCGCCCGCGTTCATAAACAGCGATACGCGGCTCAGGCTCTTGAAAAGCGCGGCTTCGTCGGGCAGATGATTAAGCCCGTCCAGCGCGCAGATTGCCGCGTCCACGGTTCCGTAAAGGTCTAACTCCGTCATGTCCTGGCACACATACGCCACGCCCTTCGACGGTTTCCCCGCCGCCGCGCCGAGCATTTCCGGGGAGGCGTCCGCGCCGATTACGTCCCAACCGCGCTTTGCCATGAGAAGCGACAGCGTCCCTGTTCCGCAAGCCAAATCCAACAAAATCCCGCCGCCCGCGCCCTTCTTCGCGCCGAAATCCGCGATTAACCCGTCGTAATATTCCGCCAAAGCCGGATAATCGACGTCGCGCGTTAAATCGTCATAAACCGCGGCAAAAGCGCCGTAACCGCCGCCGAACGCATTGTCTTTCATCGCGTTTGCGCCTCCCGCCTCCGAAACCGCCTTTCGGCTAAAAACCGACCCCCGAAAACCCTTCGCCGCGCCGACGCGCGAACGGGTTTCGGGGGTTGCCGAAACGACCGGCGGGCTGCGATTTTACAGCGGATGATGGGAATCGAACCCACACGACCAGCTTGGAAGGCTGGGATTCTGCCGTTGAACTACATCCGCGCGCCCCGCACACCCCCGTTCATAAATACGCGCCTGTCATATCGTATTCCCGCAGGCTTTGCAAGGACGATAAACGTATCGATTGCCGGCACGATTTGTCGTTGCTTATTATATCACACTTCCGTAGGCTTTGCAAGGGGTTCCTGATGTGTTTTCGGCAAACTTTTCGGCTGCGGCCACCCCGGCAGCGCCTTCGCCACGACTTCGCAGCAATGTTTGTCGTTGGTTTTGAGAACGTGTCCGTAAATCGACAGGGTTATGTCGGGTCTCGCGTGGCCCGCCCGCCGCGCGGCTTCCGGCGCGCTCACCCCCGCCTGTAACTGCAAACTTATGGACGTATGGCGGAATTGATGCGGGGTTATTTTCTGCAAATTATTCTTGCTTAAAAAATTTTTCAGCCACATACGAACGGTATTCGGGTCTATATGGCTGCCGGGCTTTTTGAAGGAGGCGAACACGGCTTCGTCTTCGCCGCCGCGCCATTCGGAATCGCGCCTGAACGCCCTGTCCGCGTAGTATTCCCTGTACTTTTTGAGCATTTTTACAACGCCGTCGGTCAGGAAAAGCTCGCGTTCGCCCGCCGCCGTCTTACACCCGTGTACGATATAACGCCCTTTCTCGCCGGAAATAAAGTGCCGGCAGATATTGATTTTCCCCTCTTCAAAATCAACGTCGCGCCACGACAACGCGCAAATTTCGCCTATGCGGCACCCCGTGACGAGCAGCAGACTGAAAAGAACCTGATAGACGTAATTTTTATCGTCGGCGAAAAGTTTTGAAAAAAAAGTCCGCATTTGCGTTTCGGTCAGGGCGGCGACACGCGGGCGTTCCGCTTTGGGCGGAGTCGCGGCGGCGGCGTAATTTCGCGGAATGATTTCCTCCTTGAAGGCGACGCCCAAGACGACGTGCGTAAAAACATGAAGCCCGCGCACGTATTTTGGCGTTACGCCGTTTTTTTCCATGGCGTCGTAGGCGTTGTTAAGCGCTCCGGGAGTGATGCTCCTGAGCCGCAAATGCCCGATAAAAGGCGCGAGCCGTTCTTTCATGCATCTGTACACGTACAGCGTGGACGGGGACAAACCCTCCCGCTTTTTGTTGTTGATAACGTATTCGGCGTAACAGTCGAACGTGATATTTGAATCGGACGACATACGTTCCGATATTGATTTTTCAAATAACCATCCCCTCATCTCGGCTTCATTTCGATTTTGAGTTTCGCTTTTTTCCGGATTATACTTGATTGATAATGTCTTGAAAAACTGCTTCCCCGTCTTTGCGTCGCGGCGGTCGAATACCCTTACGCGATAGGATGTGATTTTGCCGTCCTTGTTGCGACATTCCTGTATGTTCAATTCCAAACCGCCTTTCGTTTATTAGGCAAAAAATTATTATATTACACGAACATTTTTTTGTCAACCGCGGAAATTTTCCCCGAAAATTTTTTCTTTTCTGAAAATTCGCAAAAAAACTTGCTTTTTCCGAATACGTATGTTATACTGTGACGGTATAAAAATCACAATCTTCAAGGAGCGGTTAAACATGGAAGCGTTAAAAATCATATCCTCCGACAGCTTAAAACCCGAATTGCCGAAATTCAGCATCGGCGATACGGTGAAGGTTCACGTCAGAATCAAAGAGGGCGAGAAATCGCGTATTCAGGTTTTTGAAGGAACGGTTATCGCCAAAAAACACGGCGGAATAAGCGAGACTTTTACGGTTCGCAGGGTTTCGCACGGCGTGGGGGTGGAAAGGGTGTTCCCCATCCACAGCCCGTCCGTGGCGAAGGTCGAAGTGGTCAGAGAGGGCGTGGTTCGCCGCGCGAAGCTGTATTATCTGCGCGACAGGGTGGGTAAGGCGGCGAAGGTCAAGTCAAAGTTTTAACGACGGGGCGACAATAGACCTCTTGCGAAACTAAATCGCAATGTCTTTTCGGCTGATTTTCCGTCATACTGCGTTAATTTTTCCTCAAATATCGCGGATATTATCGTCAAAATTGCCTTGTCTGACGAAA
>JAIRWE010000163.1 GCA_031253365.1 Oscillospiraceae bacterium
CGGGTCTTACTCCGGCGGGGTATATTCTGCCGAAGTTTATCCTGTACCCGTTTTTGATTTTCATGTTCACGTTTGTTTCGGCGATTTTATCCGGCGCCTTGGTTATGGCGGGTACGCGGGGCGAGGGCTTATCCGTCGGCGTCGTGCTGATTACGGGGGCGCTGCTGGGCGTGCAGTCAATGAATTATATTTTTTTATTTTTGTTTTTTGGGATAAGCACCGCCGCCCCCGGGATTTCCGTGTTGCTTGTTTACGTGGTGGAAATACTCATGTCTTCCGTCGCCGACGCGCTTGGCGTCGATAAATATTTTCCGCACACCTTAACGAATTTTGCGACGGTGATGGTTGAGTTTCACGGCGCGCCGCTGCCGGACGGCTTCATCGGGCAAGCGGCGGTCACGGTCGCGCTCGCGTTGTTCTCCTGCGCGGCGCTTATGCTGTTGACGCTGTTCGTCATTGTCGCGAAGAAAAACGACAACACCGCCGACGAAATATATTAGGGGGTTGTTTGGCTTTGCTGAAATTCCTGTTTCGTTTTTTTATTTCGTCGTGCGTATTTTTTATTTTTTTCGCCATGATATTGGTATGCGTGATTTTGCTCTCGACGGGGTTGTTGGCGTTTCCGCTCGCGCTGGCGGTTATGACGGGGATTTTTACAAGCGTCGCCTCCGACCTGTCGCCGCCGTCCATGCTTTTGGCGGGAATTTCGTGTTTGAGCGCGGGGCTGGCTTTGACGCTGGCGGTCATAATCCTGTTTCCGAAGCAGACGAAAATGTTCAAGAAAAATCGCGGCGGGAACGTTCGGGAAAAGCCATGATAAAACGTATAATCAAAAAAAGCGTCGATAACAAAAAAAGGCTTTTCGCCGTTTTGGTCGCCGTTTCAATCGTGTCGGCGGCGGCGGCGGTTTTGACGCGGAACGCTTTCGGCGGCTCTTCCGTTTACCGCGCCGAACTCTTCTGCGCCGCCCCCCCGCGCGTGAACGTGAACACGGCGGGCATACCCGTCGAAATACTTCCCTGGGACGGCGGTTTTATAAAAATCAACTGTTCGGCGGAATTGCCGCTGATAATAAAGGAAGACGAGAACGAGCTCACGGTCAGCCAGGACGACGGGTTCGCCGTTTCGGTCTTCACCCCCGAAGTCCTCGGGTATCATATAAAAGTGTGGCTGCCGAGCGAACGGGATTATACCGAAATCAACATCGTAAGCGCGGGCGGCGACGTCGCGTTCGACGCGCGCGGTCTGTCCGTAAGGCGCGTTTACGTCGTTTCAAAGAACGGCGGGATAAAAATCAGCTCTGCCGATTCGATACTGCTGCTCAGCACCAAATCGGGGAACATCGACGTGGACTACGCTTATTTTTTGCTGCCGAGCCTGATTGAAACGGCGTCGGGCGGGGTGAACCTCGCCATACCCGATTTTTCTTCCGTTCGGCTGGATTATGTCACCGAAACGGGGCGTTTCGAGTCGTCGTTTTTCCCCGATGAATTTGACGGCGCCGGAACCGGAGCCGTTCGCGCCGTGAAGGGGAACCGTCCGTGCGTTCTGAGCGTTTACACCAAAAGCGGCGGTCTTGTCGTGAGTAAAAAAGAAACGGACGCGCATGAATTTTAGGGAGGCTACCCAATGTTATCGGTGATTGTCCCCGCTTTTAACGAAGGCGAGAACATAAACGCCGCCGTAAAGGCGCTCACGGGGCTTTTGAACGAAAAAGGCATCGCCTTTGAAGTCGTTTTCGCGGACGACGGTTCCGCCGACCGCACGTGGGAGTTTATCGAAAAAGCCGCCGCCGCGGATTCGCGGATAAGGGGAATCAAGTTTTCGCGCAATTTCGGGAAAGAGGGGGCTATTTTCGCGGGGCTGTCCCGCGTGAAAGGCGACTGCGCCGTTGTGATTGACTGCGATTTGCAGCACCCGCCGGAGCTTATCCCCGAGATGTACGCCCTGTGGGAACAAGGGGCGGAGGTCGTGGAAGCGCGAAAGGCGAACCGAGGCAGGGAGAGCTTGATATACAAAGCCTTCGCGAAGGCGTTCTACGGGATTATGAAATCCTCGTCCGATTTGAACTTGGACGGGGCGAGCGATTTTAAGCTGCTTGACAGGAAGGTAATCGACGCGCTCAACGCCTTACCCGAAAGGCTGACGTTTTTCCGCGCGCTTTCGGCGTGGGTGGGGTTTAAGACCGTTCAGGTGGAGTTCGAGGTCAAGCCGCGCGCCTTCGGAAAAACGAAGTGGAGCTTCAAAAAGCTGTTTAAGTTCGCCGTTTCGAGCGTCACGGGGTTCACCAACCTGCCCATGCAGCTTATGACGGCGGCGGGGCTGATTTTCCTCGCGTTCGCGGCGGCCTTGGGCGTACAGACGCTCGTCAACTTTTTTTCGGGACACGCCGCCGAAGGTTTTTCCACGGTCGTGCTGCTTTTGTTGCTCATCGGCTCGCTTTTAATGCTCGGGCTGGGCATAATCGGGTATTACCTGAGCAAAATCTATGAGGAAATCAAATTCCGCCCGCGCTATATAATAGAAAGGGAAACCCCGACGGCCGACCGGTCATCGAACCCCGGCGGGGAAGGAAACGATGATTAAACCGAAAAACCCCTTTATCTCAGTGAAAAAATTTTTCAAAAACGAGCGGCAAATATGGCTTTCGTTCGCCATTTCCTATGCGGTAATGCTGATTTCGTATATCATATTCGGCGTATACCCCGTATACAAAAACTCGGTGCTTTCGCTGGATTTGAACGCGCAGTACGCCTACTATTTCGCGTATATGAAGGACGTTTTCGCCAGGGACGCGAGCCTGTTTTATTCTTGGAGCCGCAACCTTTCGGGCGAGTTTGTCGGAATTATCGGGTACTATCTGTTCAGCCCGTTTAACCTGCTTGTCTGGATTTTCCCGCTGTCGCACCTCACCGAAGGTCTGCTGCTGATGATTCTCGCGAAAATCGGATTCGTCGGCGTTACCATGTCGGTGTATCTGAGTAAGTGCAGGGGCTTTTCAAAAACGCCGACGGTTTTGTTCAGCGTGATGTACGCGCTGACTTCATACAACATCGTTCAGACCATGAACCCCATGTGGCTGGACGGCGTTATGGTTTTGCCGCTTGTCGCGATGGGGATAGAGTCGCTTTTGCGCGGGGGGAAGTATAAGCTGCTCATATTTTCGCTGATTTACGCGTTTGTCACCTGCTTTTACATAGGATACATGATAGGGATTTTCGCCGCGCTGTATTTTATTTACTACGCCTTCTCGTCGCGGCGCGCGAGCGCGGGAAACGCGGCTCTCATATTGAAGCGGGGCGGGCTGTTCGCGGCGTGCGCCGTCATAGCCGTCCTGTGTTCCTGCTTTATCCTTTTGCCCGTGTTTTCGTCCCTTTCAATGGGGAAGTTTGAATTCGCCGAGGGGCTGTTCTCCGAAGGCTATGAATTTGAGGCGAAAAGCAACTTCAACCTTATCGAGGCGACGCGCAAGCTGTTCCCGAACAGTTATGACACGGTAAGAATGGACGGGTTGCCCTTCCTTTACTGCGGAACGCTGGCTTTGCTTACCCTGCCCGCTTATTTCTTCTGCCCGAGGATACGCCGCGCCCGCCGCGTAAGCGGCGCGGTTTTAATCGCGGTGCTGGCGGTCTGTATGTATATAACCCCCGTCGATATGTTCTGGCACGGCGGGCAGGTTCCCAACTGGCTCCCTTACCGGTATTCGTTTATGCTGTGCTTTTTGTTCCTCTCGTTCGGGGCGGAAGCGTTCGAGAGATTGCGAAAAATCCGATACGGAACGCTCGGGGCTGCCGCGCTGTTTTTCGCCGCCCTGCTGGTCTATTGGGAACAGGCGGACACCTTTATGCCCGACCTTGGAAAGGGGCGGGACGTATTCGACAGCTTCGGCGCAATCCTGCCGGCTTTGGGGTTTCTGGTTCTTTTCTCCTCGTTCGTTATCCTCGCGAAAAACAAATTCGGGAAAAGCGCGGCGGCAAGCGTTTTCATCGTCTTGGCGGTAAGCCTGGAGCTTCTTTACAACACGGCGTACAGCGTGTATAAACAGCACGTGGATATAACCTATTCCACCCGCGAATCCTTCAACAGGGTTATTTTACCCACAAGGGAGGTCGCGGACAGGATAAAGCGGGAGGACGACGGCTTTTACCGCATGGAAAAAACCTATTTCCGCTCGGCGAACGACCCCATGGCGCTGGGAATGAAGGGCGTCACCCACAGTTCCAGCCTGCTCAACGCGAAGGCTATTTCCCTGCTGAAATCGCTGGGTTACTCGTCGCGCAGCCACGCTTCGAGATATTCGGGAGCCACGCCGCTTACGGACGATTTGATGGGCTTTAAGTATATACTGTCCTGTTCGGGGAACAACACCGTGAACATATCGAGCGCGGACGACATCACGGTAACGGTGAACGCCGACGTTATGCCGATTGCCTATTTGGTTTCCCCGAAAACCGAATTGCTTGAATTTGACGTCGACGACGTGTTCCTGAACCAAAACCGTATGCTTTCGGCGATGCTCGGTTATGACGCGGACCAACCCCGCAAGTATTTCAGGGACGTGCCGATAGACGATTTAAGGACGGTGAACCTCGACTATCAGCGGGTGACGGAAAGCTATGACCGTTACACGAAACGCGACGAGAACACCGAGGCGTATATCGAGTACAGCTTAATCGCGGACGCCGACGGGGACTATTATATGTATCTGCCGAGCGACTATGAGCGCAGATGCGATTTGTTCGTCAACGGCGTTTCAATGGGCGTGTACTTTGAGTCGGAAAACCACCATATAAAAAATATAGGCAACTTCAAAGAAGGCGATTTTATCACGGTGAAGCTGAGGCTTCAAAAAGACAAGGTGTTCCTTCGCAACGAGCGGTTCGCGCGGTTAGACGTCGAATGGTTGGAAGAGGACATAGCCAAGCTGCACGAAATGAACGCGAACACCGAGTTTAAGGCGTTGAGCAACACGCGCCTACGGGTGACGACGGATTACGACGAGGAGAGTTTGCTGTTCATGTCCATCCCCGACGAACCCGGATGGAAGGTGAAGGTCGACGGGAAAAAGGCTTTAATAGTGCAAATAGCGGGCGGTTTAATGGCGGTGGACGTCCCCCCGGGGAAACACACGGTGGAAATGGAGTTCTTCCCGAATTATATGCCTATGGGAATATGCCTGAGCCTTCTGGGAATATGCCTGTACACGCTGCTCGTTTCACTCGCTTTCAGGAAGGCGTCCGGCAAAAAGGCGCCTGTCGCGGAGGACGACTGCGACGGCTGTGACCCGGATTATTCCGAATACGGCGCGGACGACGCCGATTTCGATTTCGACGGGTTGAGCGAGGACTTCTATAATTCGGAGAAGAAGCCCGATTCACCCGGGGAAGAAGAAGAGGGGGAGGAAGAAGCCCTCGAGGAATTTGACATATCCGAGGGATTTAATCTGCCCGAGGATTTTGACCCGACACGGGAGGACGAAGAAACGTCCGCGGAGGAAAACAAAGATGCTTCTGACGGTTGACGCGGGGAACACCAACACGGTTATCACCGTTTTTGACGGCGATAAATCCGTCTTCGTATCGAGGATAAACACCGACGCGGCGCGTATGGCGGACCAGTACGCGTTCACGTTCCGCGACATTCTGCGGCTTTATGAAACCGACGCGGCGGACATCGACGGCGCGGTCGTATCGTCCGTCGTGCCGCCGGCGACAAGGCAAATCGTCGCCGCGCTCAAACGGTTGCTCGGTATAGACGCGCTTTTGGTTGAACCGGGGCTGAAAACGGGTCTGAACATAAAAATCGACGAACCCGCTTCCCTCGGCGCCGATTTGGTGTG
>JAIRWE010000076.1 GCA_031253365.1 Oscillospiraceae bacterium
CGGCATCGAAAATCAAACGAACGTGATTATTATCGGCGCGGGAAATTTAGGGAGGGCGATTGCCTCCGGTATGAATTTTGAAAAGCGCGGATGCAGAATAGTCGGAATTTTTGACAATAACCCGAATTTTGAAAACACCGAAGTCGCGGGTCATTTGATTATGGGAATGGAAAGACTCGCGGCGTTCTGCAAGGAAAATAACCCGAAAATCGCGGTTTTGTGTATTCCCGAAGAAAGCGCAAAAAGCGTCTGCGATACGTTAATCGCGCTTGATGTGCGAAACTTCTGGAATTTTTCGCATTTTGACATATATTTGCATTACGAGGACGTTACCGCCGAAAACGTACACTTGGGCGACAGTCTGCTGACTTTGGTTTATAACGTGAATTCCGCAAAAGGAGAACTCCATGAGACGTAAAGCGATTATCGCCTTGGTGTTGATTTTCGGGGCGGCTTCGGTGATTTTCTTCGATAATTTGCCGTTTATCCCGAAAGGGCAGACGCCGCCCGATGAAAGCGCGTCCGCAAATTCGGACGGAACCGGCGAACCGCCCGCAAATCCGGGCGAAACCGACGAGCCGCCCGCGAACGCGGGCGACGGCGGGGATTCCCTTGCGGTGATTTTTTCACACGATGCCGGATTTTATGACAGCGACTTTGATATTACGCTGACTTGCGCCGACCCCGAAGCGGAGATTTATTATACTTTGGACGGTTCGCCGCCGAACGGGGATTCGATTAAGTACGACGGAGCCTTACCCGTGACGGTAAGAAACGAAGTTACCGCCGCGACGGTTAAGGCCGTTTCGATAAAAGACGGGGAGACGTCCCGCGTCGTCACCAAAAGCTATGTCACGGGCGCGAACGTGTCAAGCCGCTTTGATTCCGGCACGCTTGTTTTCGTTTTGTCCGCCGACCCTTACGATTTGTACGATTATTACGACGGCATCGCCAATGAGGGCTTTTTGCGCGACGAATACAAAAAGTCGCCGGATTACAGGGGCGGTGAGATACAGCCCACCGCTCCGGCGAATTACAATAAGCGCGGCAAGGAAGCCGAACGCCCCATGTACGTTGAATTCTTCGACAGCGAAGGCAAGCTGCTCGGGGCGCAAGCGGCGGGCGCGCGGGTGGTCGGCGGGTGGTCGCGCGAACATTCGCAGAAGTCTTGGCAGCTTTACGCGAGATGGGAATACGGCGACGCGGGGAAATTCAAGTACCCGTTCTTCAAAACGTCGTATTCAAGCGAAGGGCAGATTATCAGCCGATTTGACAGAATAAGGCTGAGGAATAACGGCAACGACAGGGAGTTCGCGGCGGTAAGGGACGAGCTTACTTTGCAGTTGGCAAGGGAGGCGGGGTTTCTCGACACGCAGTCCGCCGTTCCCGCAGCGGTGTTCCTTAACGGGGAATACTACGGCTTCTCGTGGCTGAAGGAGTCTTATTGCAACGGTTATCTCGAACAGAAATACGGCGGGATAAAAGAGAATTATCAGATAATTTCAAACGACGAAAAAGGGCGGGACGGCGAGGATTTCGCGGTTGAGGATTACGCTTATTTATATAAACTCGCGCAGGACGGTTTGACCGACGACGCGAAGTTCGAGGAATTTTGCTCGCTTGTCGATATTGATAACCTTATGCTGTTTTACGCCGTGCAGATTTACATCGACGACAGGGACTGGCCCAATAACAACATGATGATGTGGCGGTATTACCCCGACGAGGGCGAGGAAGTGACAAATCCGTACAACGACGGGAAATGGCGGTACATGATGTTCGACGTGGAATTTTCCTGGGGTCTTTACGGGAGCGGGTACAGAGCCGACACCTTGAAAAACGTTCTGACGGGCAGCGGGAATCATATGGGAGGGAAATCCGTCATATTGAGCGCTTTGACGGAACGCCCCGATATGCGGGAAAAATTCGCCAATACGATATGCGACTTGATTAGCGGCGCGTTCAGCCCCGAAAACGCGCGGCGCGTTCTGGAAGAGTTGATTTCCGAAAGCGACACGGAGTGTATGTACGCGCTCGACAACAATACAATCGCCCCCGACAACCCTTGGTGGCCAAGCAGGGACAGCTTCGCGGACAGCCGCAAACAAATAAGGGATTTCGCGGCTAAACGCCCCGATGTTATGTATAAGGCGATTTGCGGCAGCTTCGGTTACGAGAACAGCATGTACGAGGTTTCGGTGAGTGCGCCCGACGGGGCGGAAGTCTGCCTCGGCACACAAAAACTCACGCGCGGGGGGAAACTTACGGGGAAGTATTTTGACGCTTGCCGCGTTACGGTGAAGGCGCGGGCTTATCGCGGGTATGAAGTATCCCACTGGACGGTGAACGGCGAGATATTTTACGGGGAAAGCGTTACGGTCAGCCCCGAAAACTTTCAGGGCGAAGTAATTGACGTGACGCTTCATCTGCGGCAAAGCGACGATGAATTGCCGATTTACATCAGCGCGGTTCATTGTGCCGGGGGCGACCTGATTGAACTTTATAATCCCAACAAAACCGTCGCTTCCACCGAAAACCTGTATCTTTCCGACGACGCCGAAAACCTTAAAAGATGGAAAATTCCGGCGATGAACATATCGCCCGAAGGTTCGCTGGTAATAGTGTGCAAAAACAACAATTCCGAGGAAGCGTTGATGAAAGCGCGAACCAATTTCAATGTAAAAGAGGGAGAAACGCTGTATTTATCGGATGAATACGGGGTAATTACGGGATATGTCAACATCGTGAACACGAAAAAGGACGAGGAGTTAAGGCGTCAGACAGACGGAAGTTACGAGGTCGTCAAGAAAAAAGGGTATTATGAAGGATAAATCCGAAACGCGAAAAGCGCGGGATGCCAATCCCCCCTTAATGAGCAAATTTGTCGCTTTTTCCGTCACGCTGTTTTTTGTTATACTCGTGGCGGGAATTGTCGCGTTTATGCTTTCAATGCAGCAGATTATCGGGGAAAACAAAAACGCCGAAATGTCAAAAATGCTTGAAGTCGAACGGATTAAACTGGAAACGTCCGTGACGAACGAGATTGTTCTTGTCATTAAAATGGCGGATTCGCCGTTAATTCAGCAGTATTTTTCCGACCCGGGCGACGCGCGGCTTGAAAAAATGGCGTTCGAGGAGATAAACGCCTATCGCTACTCTTTTTCGGCGAATTCGGTTTTCTGGGTGAACGATATTGACCGGCTGTTTTATTTTGACGACAACGAACCGTTTGTTCTCAACCCCGACGCCCCCGAAAATTATTGGTATTACATGACGCTTTATGAAACCGAGTCATATAACTTTAACATCAATTACAACCCGGATTTGAAGCTGACAAATCTTTGGATTAACGCACCGGTTTTCGACGAGGACGGAAATCCGTCGGGAATAATGGGAACCGGCATTGAGATAACCGATTATCTCGATATGGTTTACAGCGATTATGAGGGAAGGGCGGATTTTTATTATTTCAACGCCGCAGGTGAAATAACCGCCGCCGTTGACCCGGTCCTTGTCGCCGAAAAGAAGAATATAGACGACGAGTTGGGCGTGAGCGTCGCCGAACCCGCGTTGAGCATCAAACCCGGCGAAACGTGGAACATAGACGCCCCGTCCGGAAAAATAACGGTGGGTACCGTGCCGTTGCTGGAATGGTATTCCGTCGCCGTGATGTACAACAGCCCGGAAGACTATAACAACCCCCTGACCGTGCTTTTTGTCGTGATGCTCGCGGTTATAGTGTTTATTATCATAATATTCAACGTATTTATCGCCGGGCTTTTGAAGCCGCTGCGTAAATCAATGGTCGAAGCGGAATCCGCGAACCGCGCCAAATCCGCTTTTTTGGCGAGTATGAGCCACGAAATACGCACGCCGATAAACGCCATAATCGGCATGACGGAAATCGGGAGGATTGCCGACGACGTTGAGCGCAAGGACTACGCGATAGGCAAGATAAAGGAAGCGTCGGAGCACCTGCTGGGTGTTATAAACGATATACTTGACTTTTCCAAAATCGAGGCGAACAAGCTGGAGCTGTCCCCCGCCGAGTTTGACTTTGAGAAAATGATTGAAAACGTGGTTTCCATCATCAACTTTCGGGTGACGGAAAAGCGTCAGCAACTTTCCGTGATTACGGACGCGAATGTGCCGAAATTCCTCGTAGGCGACGACCAGCGTTTGGCGCAGGTAATAATAAACCTGCTTTCAAACGCGGTGAAATTCACTCCGGAATACGGCGAAATTCGCTTTAACGCGGTTTTCATCGGTGAAAGCGGGGAGGAGTGCGGGTTACGTTTTGAAGTATCGGACAGCGGCATAGGAATATCCCCCGAACAGCAAAAAAAGCTGTTCGGAGCTTTCGAGCAGGCTGAAAGCGGAATAAGCCGCAAGTTCGGCGGCACGGGTCTGGGGCTTGTCATTTCAAAAAGAATTGTCGAGCTTATGGGCGGGGAAATTTGGGTTGAATCCGAACTCGGCGAGGGCGCGCGGTTTGTATTCACGGTGAAGGCGCGGCGCGGCAACGCCGAGCGGATTGACAAATCAAAAGACGGAAAAGCACGGGTTCTCGAAAAGAACGAATTTATCGGGAAGCGTCTGCTCCTTGTCGAGGATATAGAAATCAATCGCGAAATCGTCATGGCGCTTCTCGCCGACACGGGGCTGAAAATCGACTGCGCCGAAAACGGCAGGGCGGCGCTTAAAGCGATGAAAGCCAATCCCGGTAAATACGACTTGGTGTTAATGGATATGGAAATGCCCGAAATGGACGGGCTTGAAGCGACAAGGCGTATTCGCGGGTTGACCGAAAGCGGCGTCAACGCTTCGGGGGTGCCGATTATCGCAATGACCGCCAACGTATTCAAAGAAGATATAAATAACTGCTTTGAGGCGGGAATGAACGACCATCTGGGGAAACCGATAGACATGGGCGAGTTATCCGTAAAATTGCGCAAATATCTGGAGGATTAAGAACCTGTATTCAGCAAGGCTTTCGGGGGTTGCCTGAGATGTGCGGAACAAAGAAAACATTTCTCGTAATAATATGCGGTCCCACCGCTTCCGGAAAAACCGCACTCGCCGCCGATATTGCCGAAAAATTCGGCGGTGAGGTTATAAACGCCGATTCCATGCAGATTTACGGCGGAATCAACATAGCCTCCGCCATACCGAACGAAGCCGAAAGAAGGGGAATCCCCCATCATCTTTTCGGCATAATCGAGCCGGAAAGGGCGTTTTCCGTCGCGCAGTGGCTTGTTATCGCGCGCGAATCGGTGGGCGAAATCTCGTCGCGCGGCTCGCTGCCCGTCGTTGTGGGCGGAACGGGGCTTTATATCACCTCTCTCGCCGACAACATAGTATTCGACAACGTCGGGGGCGCTTGGGATTTTCGCGGGGAAATGAAACGGCTTGCCGACGAGCGCGGTAACGCGTTTTTGTTGGAAAAACTGCGCGAGACCGACCCCGAAGCCGCTTCAAAGCTGCACGAAAACAACGTCAAGCGCGTTATTCGCGCGCTTGAAACTCACAGATTAAGCGGGAAAAGCATGAACGCGAGGCGCGACGAAAGCAAAAGCGTCCCCTCGCCGTATGAAATCTGTATAATCGGAATAGATTTTGAAGACAGAAAAACGCTTTACGACAGAATAAACCGACGGGTCGACGCGATGGTTTCCGGCGGGTTGGTCGGGGAGGCAAGGGCGTTTTATTCACGTAAAAACATCCCCACGGCGTCCCAGACAATCGGGCACAAGGAATTTTTCCCTTTCTTTGACGGAAATTCGACGCTTGACGAGTGTATCGAAAATCTGAAGAAACGCACGCGCAATTACGCGAAAAGGCAGCTGACTTGGTTCCGAAGGAACAAGAAAATACAGTGGCTGATAATGAAAGACGAAACGGATTATGATAAAATCCTGAAAGACGCCGTAAGAATAATAGACGACCGCCGCAACGCCGTTTCCGGCGGGAAAGGACAGGCGTGAAAATGACATCGACAAATTATTCCGAGCAATCGAGGGAAAACGGGATGCGGCTCATAACCGCGTCGGAAAAAGGCGACGTTGAAGCCGTTAAATCGTTGTTGGAAAAAGGCGCGTACATTCACGCGCAGGATAACGACGGAAAGTGCGCCCTTGTCGCCGCCGCTTACAACAACCGTCTTGAAATTGTCGATTTGTTGATTAACGCGGGCGCGGACGTCAATATGAAAGACAACACACTTCAAAGCGCGTATTTGATTTCAACGTCGGAGGGATATACGCAGTTGTTGAAAAAAACAATAAAAGCGGGTGCAGACGTCCATTGCACGGACAGTTACAACGGAACCGGCTTAATTCGCGCCGCCGACCGCGGACACGTTGAAATTATAAGGACGCTTTTGGAAACGGATATTCGCGTCAATCATATCAACAGGATAGGTTGGACCGCGTTGCTCGAAGCGATTATATTGGGCGACGGTGGGGCGCGCCATACGGAGGTTGTGCGTTTATTGACCGATTTCGGCGCGGACGTCAACCTGCCGGATAAAGACGGGGTTACGCCGTTGGCACACGCCGAAAGCAGAAATTTTACCGATATTGTTAAAATATTGGAAAACGCGGGAGCTAAGCGGAAAGCAGGCGATTAAGAACCTTAACTTTCCACGCACTCACCAATCCATTTCAAATAGTCCGGCAATCCGTCCGCAATCGGAACCCGCACAATCTCCGGCACTTTATGGTAGTGGTTTTCCTTGATTGCCGCGGAGATTTCCCCGAACAGCTCCGTCCTTGATTTTATGAACAGCATGGTTTCTTTCTCTTCGCAGATTTCGTTTTTCCACGAATACACGCTTTCAATCGGGAAAAGCTGAACGCAAGCCGCCAACCGTTTCTCGACCAGCAGTTTGGCGATTTTCCTTGCCGACGCCTTGTCGGGGTATGTGGTTAAAATAATCGAACACTCGCTCATTTCGCGTTATATCTCACTCCCGTTTTTTTATTCGGCTGTTTCCGAAGGGCGTTCGTTACAGAACTTTTTTCAGGTATTTCCCCGTGTGGCTCGTCCTGCATTTCGCCACTTCCTCCGGCGTGCCGCACGCCACGACCCTGCCGCCCTTATCGCCGCCTTCGGGACCCAAGTCGATTATGTAATCGGCGGTTTTTATTATATCGAGGTTATGCTCGATTACCACGACCGTGTTGCCTCCTTCAACGAGTTTTTGGAGGACTTCAATCAATTTATGCACGTCGGCGGTATGAAGACCCGTCGTCGGTTCGTCGAGTATATAAATTGTTCTGCCCGTACTGCGTTTTGACAGTTCGGCGGCGAGTTTGACGCGCTGTGCTTCCCCGCCGGAAAGCGTCGTCGCGGGTTGCCCGATTTTTACGTACCCCAACCCCACGTCGCAAAGCGTTTCAAGTTTGCGGGAAATACGCGGGAGCGCCCTGAAAAATTCCAGCCCTTCATCGACCGTCATTTCAAGAATGTCGTATATATTTTTCCCCTTGTAGCGGATTTCGAGGGTTTCGCGGTTATAGCGCCTGCTCTTGCAGACTTCGCAAGGGACGTAGACGTCAGGCAAAAAGTGCATTTCGATTTTAATTATGCCGTCGCCCTCGCAGGCTTCGCACCGCCCGCCGCGAACATTGAACGAGAACCGCCCCGTCGTGTAACCCTTCATTTTGGCGTCGGTGGTGGACGCGAACAAATCCCTTATGTCGGTGAATACCCCGGTATAAGTCGCGGGGTTGGAACGCGGCGTTCTGCCGATAGGCGACTGGTCGATGTCAATCACTTTGTCCAAATGCTCCGTACCCAAAATTTTCGCGAACTTCCCCGCCCTTATCCGCGCGCGGTTAAGCCGCCCCGCCAAGTGCTTGTATAAAATCTCGTTAATCAACGAGCTTTTTCCGCTCCCCGAAACGCCCGTCACGCAAACGAACATCCCCAGCGGAATTTTCACGTCGATTTTTTTTAAGTTGTTTTCCTCCGCGCCGTTTATCGCGAGAAACCGCCCGCTTTCCCGGTAATGGCGGCGTTTCTTCGGAACGGGGACGCTCTTCTTCCCCGAAAGGTATTGCCCCGTCACGGATTCCTCGCACGCCTTTATGTCGGAGAGCGTCCCTGCGCAGACCACCTTACCGCCGTGTGTTCCCGCTCCGGGTCCTATGTCTACGATATAATCCGCCGCGTTCATGGTTTCCGCATCGTGTTCCACCACAATCAGCGTATTTCCCAAATCGCGCAGGCGTTTGAGCGTGGAAATCAGCTTGCCGTTGTCCCGCTGATGCAGACCTATGCTGGGTTCGTCGAGAATGTACAGCACACCCATAAGCGAGCTGCCTATCTGCGTGGCAAGGCGAATCCGTTGGCTTTCACCGCCGGAAAGCGTCCCCGCCGCGCGGGAAAGGCTGAGGTATTCAAGCCCCACGCTTTTGAGGAAGCCGAGGCGTTCCTTGATTTCTTTGATGATGGGATACCCTATTATCATATCGCGTCCCGACAGCGTCATGGAACGCACGAAGTCCAGCGCGTCGGTAATGCTCATATCGCAAAACCTGTTTATGTTTATACCGCCGACCGTTACCGAAAGTGCCTCTTTATTCAACCTTTGACCATTGCAGGAAGGACAGGGGGTTTCACTCATGTAGCCTTGTATTTCCTCGCGGGAATAGTTGCTGCCCGTGTCGCGGTAACGCCGTTCAAGGTTGTTGACGAACCCCTCGAAATCCGTGTCATAATAAGCCGAGCCGCTTTCAAAAACGCGCTTTACCTTGATTTTTTCGCCGTTTGTGCCGTAAAGCAAAATATTGATTACGTCCGCGGGCAGTTCGCCGACGGGTTTGTCGAGCGAGAACTTATAATGCTTCGATAAGCCGTCAAGGTACATTTGGGAAATCGTTCCCTCGGAATAGTTCCAGCCCGGCGCGCGAATCGCCCCTTCTTTAATTGATAAATCCTTGTTCGGGATTAACAAATCGGGGTCAACACGCATAAAAACGCCCAACCCCGTGCATTTGGGGCAGGCGCCGTAAGGGTTGTTGAACGAGAACATCCTCGGAGTCAGTTCCTCCACGCTTACGCCGTGTTCGGGGCAGGCGTAGTTTTGCGAAAAGTGCAGTTCTTCCCCGCCGTTCGCGTCTATGAAAATTATACCGCCCGCCAATCCGCCCGCCGTTTCCAGGCTGTCCGAAAGACGCGATTTTATTCCGTCCTTGATTACAAGCCTGTCAACCACGACTTCGATATCGTGCTTCTTGTTTTTGTTCATGCTGATTTCTTCGGACAGCTCGTACACGCTCCCGTCGACGCGCACCCTTACGTAACCCTGTTTGCGAATGGCGTCAAGCTCTTTTTGATATTCTCCCTTGCGTCCGCGCACAATCGGCGCCATTATCTGAATCCGCGTTTTTTCGGGTAATTGCAGAACCCTGTCGACAATCTGGTCGATTGTCTGCTGTTTGATTTCCCTGTCGCAGACGGGGCAATGGGGAATACCTATTCTGGAGTACAACAGGCGCAGATAATCATAGATTTCCGTGACGGTGCCGACGGTTGAGCGCGGATTGCGCGAAGTGGTCCTCTGGTCGATTGAAATGGCGGGGCTTAACCCTTCTATGCTGTCAACGTCGGGCTTTTCCATCTGTCCGAGGAATTGCCGCGCATACGAGGAAAGGCTTTCGACGTACCGCCTTTGCCCGTCGGCGTAAATCGTGTCGAACGCCAACGACGATTTCCCGGAACCGGACAAGCCCGTTAAAACTATAAGTTTGTCACGCGGCAACACAAGGTCGATATTTTTAAGATTGTGTTCCCGTGCGCCTTTTATAATGATTTTGTTGTTCGGCATCGCGGATTACGGCAGCTCCTTTTCAAATCATGCGGGCGGTCATCCGACCGCCCTTAGCAGACTACTTTTTCTTGAATATCTCTTCGAGTGCCTGGTACGGGTCGTCGTCAAAGCCGTTCCCGCTCAAATTCTGCGTTATGAACTGAGAGAGCGGTTTTTCCCCTTCTTCGTTCGTTTCGGGCGGCTTCTCCCTTTCCGCTTTGTGCCGGAAAGCGCGTTCGTCACGCTCGTCGCGCTCGGCGTTCGCCGGCTTCGGCTGGGAGGGCTGCTTTTGCTGGACGGACTCCACCCGTTTCGCGAGGGACGGTTCGTCCCTGAACGAAGTCGCCACCGCCGTCACCACAATGGTGTCTTTCAGCGATGAATCCATCTTCCAGCCCCACGTAACCTCCACATCCGAATGGGCCGCTTCCGTCAGCTTGTTGACCACCAAATCGACTTCCTGTAAAAGCGTGTCCTCCGACATGGCGATATGCACGAGAATCTTCCCCGCGTTGTTTATGGACGTTTCAAGCAACGGGCTGTTAATCACCTGTGAAACGGCGTCGTCCGCCTTGTTATCGCCCGTCCCCGTGCCTATGGCTATATGCGCGTCCCCCGAGTCTTGCAAAACGGCGTTAAGGTCGGCAAAATCCACATTGACGTCGGAAGTGGTGTTCAGCAATTCCGAAATGCTGTTGACGACTTTGTAGAGAACGTCGTCAACCATTTCAAACGCCGCTTTTGAATTTATGGCGCGTTCGTTTATTTTAAGAAGTTTCTGGTTCGGGATTATAATGAGGGCGTCCACGTGCTTCCTCATTTCGGCGATGCCCTTGAGCGCGGTGTTCATTTTCTGCTGGCGCTCAAAGTCAAATGGCTTCGTAACCACGCCGATTGTAAGAATTTCGTTCTCTTTCGCTATCTCGGCGATTACCGGAGCGGCCCCCGTACCCGTTCCGCCGCCCATCCCCGCAGAGATGAACACCATCGAAGTCCCGTCTAAGCAACGCTCGATTTCAGCCCTGTCCTCGCGCGCGGACTCACACCCCACTTCGGGGTCGCCGCCCGCCCCGCGCCCTTTGGTGCGCTTTTTTCCTATCTGCAACCGCCGCATAAGGCGCTTGTCCTTCGACCTTAAAGCGGGGACATCGGTGTTTACCGCCACATACTCAACGTTCGCGACGCCCTGTTTCGCCATATACTCCAGCGCGTTGCAACCGCCTCCGCCGATTCCGAAAACCTTTATCTTTACATCATATATCGCGTCGTCAAGATTGTCAATGTCATCATATTCTTCGTACCCTTCGTTTTCGTAAACAATTGCCATACTGAGCCTCCGATAATTAAACTTTAACCCCGCCGCTTAGAACGATTATAACAAATATAAAATATATTTTCAATACCTTTTCGGAAAAATTATTTATATTTTGTGTCATTTTGAAAATTTTTGCGCTAAATATGGCAACCTAAAAAATTATAATATCGGGAATGTCGTCGGGCGGTTCGTCCGGCGGCTCGGAAGGCTGCGGCTCGTCGGGCGTTTCGGAAGGCTGCGGCTCGTCCGGCGTTTCGGAAGGCTGCGGTTCGTCCGGCGGTTCGGAAGGTTGCGACTCGTCGGGCGTTTCGGAAGGCTGCGGTTCGTCCGGCGGTTCGGAAGGCTGCGGCTCGTCCGGCGGCTCGGGCGGCTGTGTCGACGGTTTCTGCGTACCGGAAGATGAGGCTTCGGGAATGTGTTCTGGGATATGCGGTTTTTCGCTTAACTGCGGTTTGAACGTCGGCTTTTGCGGGTTTGAAATCCTCAGCACGCCTTTTTCGTTTGAATCAATGTGATTTTCAATTATTTCCTTCGCCACGCTGATTTTCCCGTCCAGTTCAACGGGAGCGCCCATTTTTATCTCGAGCCTTTTTTCGCAGTACATGACTATATCCAATCTATCCGTAACGTCTATCACCGTTACAAAATAGAATTCGTGTTTTTTGAGCAAATCCGCGAGTGTGAATACCAGTTCGACTTTCTCTTCGTCTTCATCGCAGCGAAGATAAGCCCCGGCTTCGCGTTCGGACGGTTCACAGCCTATAACGGTCAGACCGTCGCCGGGCGGCGCTTTGTCAATTTCGATTATGCGCCTTTTTTCTGAAACGGAGTAATAAAGCCCGTCGGATAAAACGCTCAGCTTTCTTTCCGCCCCCTTGACCGTAACGCTCAGCGTCGAGGGAAATTTCTTCTTAACGCTTACGCTGTCAAGAAGAACAAGGTTGTCCATGATGTTTCTTTCGGCTTTGGCGCGGTTGAATCTTACAAGATTGACGCCCTCGGTTATCTTGCTCGCCGTGATTATTTCCTCGTCGGTGTAAACGCTTTCGCCGCTCACGACGATATTATGCGTGTTAAACAGCACGGTCACGGACAGAACCGACATTACCAAAGCCGCCGCCAACGCGAACATGGTAATGTGGATTATATAATTTTTACGGATTTTTTTTCTTTTCACCGTTTTCGGTGCGCCGCGCGGAACGTCCGCCGTATTTGGGCGTTCACGACGTTCCGCACGCGCTGAAAACGGCAGTCTTTCCCCGACTTTCGGGGGGACGGCGCCGCCTTCTGACGGAATGATACCGCCTTTGCCACGCTTTCTTATGACCGCGTTGTATTCAGGCATTTTTTTACATTCCTTTTCAGCTGTTTACAAGTTTGATAATCTCGCTTACTATAATATCCGCCGCATTCGGGGTCGCCAATCCAACCGCGTTTTTCTCCATTTCGGAAATCAAATTTCTGTCGTCGTACAGCCTTTCCACGGTTTGAATCAGCTTTTGCCCCGTCAATTCATCGTCCTTAATAAGAACCGCCGCGCCCTTTTCGCTCATGCCGAGCGCGTTGTAATATTGATGGTTTTCCGTCGCCCCCGCCCACGGAATCTGTATCGAAGCGCGCCCGAAGGCCTTCAACTCCGTTTGCGTCATGGAACCCGAACGCGAAATCACCAAATCCGCCGCCGCCATACAAACGTACATATTGTGAATGTATTCGGCGAAAATCGTCCTTTCATTGTCCGGAAAGACGTCGTTTTCGTGGAGCAGTTTCTCGAAAATCTTCCTCCCGTTTCCTCCGTAAGCGTGAATGTGGTTGACGTCGCCCTTTTCCCGTTCCCATTTGAGCAAATCGATTATCGCTTTTGTAATCTTATTCGCGCCCAAACTCCCCCCGAACGATAAGACGGTCATCCCGGGGAGCAACCCCAACGAGGTCAGCGCGTCCTCCCGTTTTTGCGCGCAAAACACGCCGCGAAGCGGGTTCCCCGTTACCATATATTTATCCGACGGCGGCAACCCCTTCAGCGTATCCTCGCAAGCGGCGAACACCCTGTCCGCAGTTTTCGCCAACAACCTCGTGGTAATGCCGGGAAGGGAGTTGCTCTCGTGGGTGACTGTTTTCACACCCAGTTTCGCCGCCGTTTTGAGGACGGGGGCGGTAACGTAGCCGCCAGTCCCGATTACGATGTCGGGTTTAAAGCCTTGTATTAACCTTTTCGCCGTTTGCGACGCCGTTATGAAATAACAGGCGGCTTTGACGTTGCGCGCTATCTTCCGCGGGGAAAACCCGCGTTGCAATCCCGCCGCTTTTATCGGGGCGAACGCGTATCCCGCCCGCGTAACCAACCCGGCTTCCAGACCCGTCTGCGTTCCCATGAAGAGTATGTTGCTTTCGGGTACAAGACTTGCGATTTTATCGGCGATTGCCAGCGCGGGGTTGATGTGTCCCGCCGTTCCGCCCGCCGCGATGATTACGCGCATAAACCAAACCTCATTTCATTATCGCCTTTCTTGATATATTTAAAAGTATTCCCAGCTGCGCCAGCTGCATGGTAAGCGCGGTTCCCCCGTAACTGAAAAACGGCAGCAGTATCCCCGTGTTGGGAACGCTGTTGGTCGCCACCGCGATATTCAGCATAGCCTGAATACCGATTTGCGCGGTTATGCCGACGGCGAGCATCATCCCGAAATTGTCGCGGGCGCGTGAGGCGGTATAAAACCCCCTGAACACGAACAAAACAAACATTAAAATTACCAAAACCGCTCCGATAAAGCCTATTTCCTCGCACGTGACCGAGAAAATGAAGTCGTTGTGCGCCGCCGGCAGGTACCCGAATTTCCCTCTGGAATTTCCCAATCCCAAACCGAGCCATCCGCCGGAACCGATTGTGACGAGCGACTGATAGGTCTGAAAGGTGCTTCCCGTGACGTCGGCTTCGGGGTCTATCCAACTCAGAATTCTGTCGTCCAAATAGGTATATCCGCGCGATTTAAGCAGTTCAAACCCGATGAACGCCAATCCGGCGAAGCACAGGCACGCGAAAAAGATGTGCGAAATTCGGCAACCGCTGACGGTCATCATCGTAAGCCCGATTAAGAAGATAATGATTGTTCCGGAAACGTGGGGCTGCAGCATGGTAAGCACGCAAGCCACGCCCGTAAACAGCGCGAGCGGGACAATGCCCTTGAAAAAATCTTTTATGACGTCCGCGTTTTTATGGGCTATATAGGCTAATACGACTATTACCGCGAATTTCAAAATCTCCGACGGCTGAAAGGTGATTCCGAACAGTTTCAGCCACCGCTCCGCCCCACCTTGGCTTACTCCCGCGTTCGTAAGACGCACCATAAGCATCAGGACGATTGAACCCGTCGCAGCGATTGCCGCTATTTTCTTGTTTTGCAGGATATGATAATCCACAAACGAGAGTATAATCATGGCGGTCAAGCCCAAAGCTATGCACGTCAACTGCCGCCTGAAAAAGAAGTAACTGTCGCCGTGTTCCCGAAGCGCGAAAGCGTAACTCGACGAAAGCAGCATTACCACCCCGAAAGCGAGTAAAATGGCTGTAATCGTGAAGAAAGGCACGTCGAACTTCGCCAAGCGTTCCCTTTCCTTTAAGGCGGAGGGCGGCTTCGTTTTAGCCTGCGCGCGCTTTAGAACCGCGGAACGTCGCGGCACGGCGCTTTCGCGATGCAAAGAAACCTCACCCGTGTTAACCCCCCCGCGATGGCGCGGCGCTGGCGGATACCCAACGGGCGGGCGCCTAACGGGCATTCTTCCGATTACATCAGCCATTACAGCTCCTAATATAATTACAGAATTTTTCGGGCAGTCCCCGCCCGCTTAAACTTGATGATACCTCTAAAACGTGAATTTCGCCGAACCGACGACCGCGAGGAGGGTTGCCGCCGCGCCGAACGCGGCGGCGAGCAATGAAAAGACAAGCACTATCTTAGTTTCTTTCCAACCTCTTAATTCAAAACTGTGGTGGATGGGCGTCATTTTGAACAGCCGCTTCCCGCCCGTAATTTTGAAGTACGTCGTTTGAATGAGTACGGTCAGCGCCTCCCATATATAAACCGCCGCCGCGATTACCATAACGACTTCGCATTTCGCGCCCAGACCCAAGGCGCAGACCACTCCGCCGAGGAACATCGAACCCGTGTCGCCCATAAATATCTTCGCCGGGTGAAAGTTCCACACGAGGAAGCCGACACACCCGCCCGCCGTCGCCGCCGCCATTATTCCCAACTCGCTTAATTCCAACGCGCCGCATATAACGACGAACGCCGCGCAGTACACGAAAGTCACCGACGAGCATAATCCGTCCAGTCCGTCGGTCAAATTAACGGCATTTACGATGTAAATCGTTCCGAGACCCATTACGGCGTAATAAAAATACCACAAATCAATCTGCCCCAGCAAAGGGAAATCCACGACCGTGCGCGTGTCGCCCGCGATTATTCGCGAGGCGAAGTAAGCCGTGACGATTAACGCCTGTATGGTCAGCTTTTGCTTCACCGTAAGCCCTTCGTTCCGCTTCTTTTTGACTTTGACCAAATCGTCCGTAAATCCCATGAAAGCGAAACACGCCGCCATTATAAATCCGGAAACCGCGTTGAAGAAATTCAGTTTCCCGTAAGAAGTGAAGTCTATCCCCCCGTTTTGCCAAAGCATGAACATCCCGACGGAAAACGCGGCGAGCGTTCCGATAATGAACATAAACCCGCCCATTGTGGGGATACCCTGTTTCTTCTCCTTGTGCCAGGCGGGACCTATATCAAGGATTGTCTGTCCGAATTTGAGCCGCTTTAAGGCCGGAATCAACGGAAAGCCCATCGTCGCGGTCACCGTCACGGCGATTGCCGCCGTAACCGCGCCTTCCCACACATTCAACCCGTTACCCCCATAATGGTTTTCACGATTGCCTCTTCGTCGAAAGGTCTGTACTCGTCCCCGACGACCTGATAGGTTTCGTGTCCTTTGCCGCACAAAACGACGATATCGTCCTTACAGGCTTCCCCCAACGCGAATTTAATCGCCTCTTCCCTGTCAACAAACGTTCTGTAAGGGGTCGCCGAACTCAGGCAGCCCGACTCCACACCGGCGATAATCGCCGACGGTTCCTCAAAGCGCGGGTTGTCGGACGTGATTACCAGAAAATCCGCCAATTCCGCCGCACGCGTACCCATACCCGGGCGCTTTTCCGCGTCGCGTTCCCCCGCCGCCCCGAAAAGGCAGATTATTCTCTTTTTCGCGTATTCCCTCACACAGGTGAGGAATTTTTCCAAGGCGTCCTCGGTGTGCGCGTAATCGCGAATCACCGTGAAATCGCCGTCGTATATTACCTCGCTCCTTCCGCGAACGCCGCCGCGTTTCCCCAAGGCGTCGGCACATTCCCCCGCTCCGTAACCCATTACGGAGCAGACGGCAATCGCGGCCGCGGAATTGACGGCGTTGAACAGCCCCGGCATATTAAACCTCACCGGAAACGACTTTTCCGCTTTTTTTTCCGTAAACCAATAAGAAACCCCTTTGCGGGACGTCTTTGTGTTCGCGGCGTGGAAATCGGCAAAAGGGCTTATACCGTATGTGTACGCGTTAATTCTTTCCTCGGACAATTCGTCCGCCAGCCGCCTGCCGTACTCGTCGTCAATATTGATTACGGCGTTTTCACACATTCCGAAAAGCGTTTTCTTCGCCTGATAATAGGCTTCCATGGTTTTATGCCAGTCCAAGTGGTCGCGCGTCAGGTTAGTGAAAACGCCGCACTTGAAATTTTCGTCGGCTATTCGGTGCTGCGCCAACGCCTGCGACGAGGTCTCCATAACGCAAAAATCCGCGCCGTTAAGCTTCATTTCGGCGAAAAGCCGATACAGTTTGTCTTGACGCGGCGTGGAAAGCCGCGACTCGTATGTTCGCGGACCGCACACGTCATAGCCGATGGTTCCGATAAGCCCGACTTTATGCCCGAAACTTTCCAAAATAATCTTAATCAACCCCGCGACCGTGCTTTTACCGTTCGTTCCCGTAACCGCGATTAACTCCAACCTATCCGTCGGGTTCCCGAAAAATTTTTTCGCGCTTTCCGCGAAAGCCGCGCGCGCGTTCGGAACGCGCACCTGCCGCGTAAGACCCAAATCCCGTTCGGCGACGACCGCCGCCGCCCCCATTTCAAGCACCTGTCCGCAGGCTTCCTCTCCGTTGAAATTATCGCCTTTTATCGCGATAAAAAGGCTGCCGTCACGCACGTTCCTCGTATCGTCGGTGACATCGGTTATATCGAGATTTTCAAGCCCCGCCTCCTTCGCCGCGGGAAGAATATCGTGTAATTTCAACAAGCAACCTCCGAAACGCGCGGCGTCGCGGGTATCAGCCGCCGAACCCTTCGTCAACCGCGAAGCCCACTTCTATCACCGTTCCGGCGTTGACCGTAGTATGCGGGCTTGCGCTTTGATAGTACGCCTTGGCGTTTTCGTTGTCCACCGCCCCGCCCGAAAGCCTTATATTCAAGCCCGCCTCGCCGATTGCCCTGTTGGCTTCCGCCACGGTCATTCCGCGAACGTCGGGAACCGCGGCTTTGATATTTTCGCGCTCCTCAAGATAGACCACCACCGTGCCGCCCCTCGCTATGGGCTGCCCCGCCGCCGGAACGGTTTTGAGCGTTTTGTTACCGCTTCCGATAAAATCGGCGTTAAGCCCCTCCGTATTCAATTTTGTGGTAACTTCAATGGGCGAAAGCCCCGTCAGGTAAGGCGTAACGGTATCCATCGCCGCCTGTTCCTCCGCCGTGTACTGCGGATAAATCTCAAGATACCCGAAACATTCTTTGAAAACCGCCGATACGACGGGCGCCGCCACCGTGCTTCCGTAATAAGGCAAGCCGCCGGGATTAGGCTCGTCCACGATAACGAGAATGATAACCTGCGGATTATCCGCCGGGGCGAAAGCGCAAAACGACGCGACATAACGCATTTCATCCTCGCCGTAATCGTCTATTTTCTGGCTCGTTCCGCTTTTTCCGCCTATTTTGTAACCGGATATATAAGCGTTGTTCCCGCCGTTGAACCTTACCACTTCTTCAAGGATTTCGCGCATTTGCGCCGAGGTTTCCCCGCTTAAAACCTGCCGCTTCACCTGCGTTTCGTTTGATTTTACGATGTTCCCGTCTTTATCGACGATTTTTTCCACCACGTAGGGCGTAACCAAGTATCCCCCGTTGACGCAGGCGGCGTAAGCCGTAATCATCTGTATTGGCGTTATTTTGTTTGTCTGTCCGAACGACGACATGGCGAGTTCGACCTTGCCCATTCTGCCGCGCGGCATATAATAGGGCGCCTGTTCGGCGGGGAGGTCTATCCCCGTCCGTTCCGTGAACCCGAACGCCTCGAAATAATCGCAGAATTTTTCTTTCCCTAACCGGGCGCTTATATCAATAAAACCGGGGTTGCAGGATTTGGAAATGGCTTGAACAAGGTCAAGGGTTCCGTGTCCGTATGTCTGCCAACAGTTTATTTCCCTGTCCGCGACGGTCACTTTCCCCCCGCAAAAAAATTCGGAGTGAAGACCGACGACCTTTTCTTCCAATGCGGCGGCGCAGGTGATTGTCTTGAATACCGAACCGGGATAGTATAACTCGGTAATCGCCTTGTTGCTCCACTGAAATTCCCACATTCTCGCCTCGACCAGCGCGATTTCCCGTTCTATTTCCTGCTCCGTTTCGTGGGTGAGGGTACCGTATTCAAGCATGGCCTCGCTTGTCAGCCGCAGGTAAAGTTCGTCAAGCTCGCTAAGGTTTTCCGCGCTCAAGCCCGTGGGGTTGTTCAAATCGTAACCGCCCGTCGTCGCCATCGCGAGAATGGCGCCGGTATTCGGATTCATCATTATTCCCGTGGCTCTGTTCGCGACATTGTGCTGTGAAATTATAATCTCAAGGTTTTTTTCCAGATAATGCTGTAAAACCGTGTCGACGGTCATATAGACGTCGTCTCCGTCAACCGCGTCGTGCAGGCTTTCAAACTCGCTGTCCACAGCCCTGCCGGAGCTGTCGTTAAGCGTTACGCGCCTGCCGTCCCTGCCTTGAAGATAGCTGTCATACGTCGCTTCGACGCCGTAAATCCCTTTGTTGTTGTAATCGGTGAAACCGATTATGTTCGACGCGAGGCTGTCGTTCGGATAATTGCGCGTGGAATCCTCTTCCAAATACACCGAATAATAGCTTATGCCTTTTTCTTCTTTTACGCGGTTGATTTCCTCGCGCTGTTCCTTGCTCACCTTCTTCTTGACTATTTCATAACGGCTTTCGGTATTTTCACAGATTTTAAGCAACTTGTCAAAATCAACCCCGAGTATGTCGGACAGCATACGGCATACGCTCTCCGCGTCGTCGTCGTTCAGCGCTATGTCATAAGGCGATATAACAGCCGTCCATACGGTGGTGCTTTTCGCGAGTATTTTCCCGTTCCTGTCGTAAATCGTCCCCCTGTTGGCGTTAATCACATAGCTGTTTATTTGCTGGTTGTTGGCCTTGGCGCGATAATACTCGGATTTGTTCACCGCCGTTTCAAACAGATTATACCCGGTGTAAGCCGTAAACGCGATAAACGTCGGAAAAACCAACGCGAACAGCTTTATTTTTTCAATCCTTCCGGGCGTCTGCCGCGTCTGTTTCATTTATTAGACCTCTTGCGAAACTAAATTGTGGTGGATTTTTGTGTGGATTTTTCGTCAGACAAGGCAATTTTGACGATAATATCCGCGATATTTGAGGAAAAATTAACGCAGTATGACGGAA